>NZ_JBEOXT010000047.1:0-24748 GCF_040296685.1 Streptomyces sp. NPDC002054 | reverse complement strand
TGAACACGATGTACGGGATACGGCGGAGGAGCTCCTGCCGGGCCAGCCGGGCTGCCGTCCACGCCTCGGTCTGCTCCGGTGTGGGCGGAGGCAGCACGGCGGCGGTCAGCGCCCGCGCGTACGCCTCGGTCTGCAGCAGCCCCGGAACGGCCCGGCACTCGTACGAATTCAGGGTGACCGCCAAGTCCTCCAGTTCGGCCCAGCGGCGGAACCAGGACGCCAGCCCGCGGCGGCTGTTGAGGTCCCGGTGGGCATCCAGAATCACCCCGTCCGTCCGGAGCTGGTTCTCCACCCGTCGGACGAATGTCTCGGACGGAAACCGGCGCCCCTGCTCGACAGAGCCCACGTACTGCACCGAATACCGGACCAGCGGCGCCAGTTCCTCCTGGGTGATGTCGCACTTCTTGCGTAACACCTGGATCAGCCGTCCGAAGGTCCGGAGATCCAGCGCGGGGTCACCGTGCTGGTCGCTCGGGTATTCGTCCTCGACCACACTCGTCATGATGGTCACCTCCCGGACCGCCATCGTCACGGTATGTGACCCCGCCTGTACAGCAACTGGACTCGTACAGACGGATGTACGACTGCGTGCCGCTAGGAGTTGTCAGGGAGGTGTCTTGCTGGTCAGCCCGCCTCGGGACCGGCCGAGGGGCGGGCTGCGGAGCCCCTTCTTCGGGCTCCGGCAGCGTGCTGGTGGGCGCGGACGATGGTGGAGTCGACCGACACCAGCCACTCGATATCGCCTGCGGCGTCTGCGTTTGCCTGCGCTGCCTGGAGCATCCGCTCGAAGGTCCCGTCCGCTGCCCACCTGCGGAAGCGTGTGTGGAGGCCGGCCCGCGACCCGTACCGCTCAGGGACGTCCCGCCAGGCGACCCCGGTGCGGAACTTCCACACGATTCCGTTCAGGACCGTCCGGTCGTCCAGCCGGGGCCGCCCGAAAGCAGGACGGGCAGCAGCGGTTGCACGAACCTAGTCCCGCAGGACCTTCACGGCCCGGTCGAAGGCCGAGTCCTTGTTCTGGTCGAACTCCTCCGTGGTGAAGACCGGCTCGGTGAGGTGCGGCGGGATGCCCGCGCCGTCGAAGGTCCTGCCCGACCGGGTCAGCAGCTCCTCGTTCGGCAGCCAGACCGACATGCCGTTGGGGAGCTTGCGCACCATGACGTCCGAGAAGACGCCCTGCGTGGGCTGCCCGATCCGCACGGTCCGGCCGGGCCGGTCCATGAGGGCCTGGGTGAAGGTCTCTCCCGCGCTGACGGTCGAGCCGCCGGTCAGCACGGCGACCGGCCCGGTGTAGCGGGGGCCCTGGCCGGGTGTGACGTACAGGGGCTGGGGGCGCGTGTGCCGGGTGGGGTCCGTGGGATCGTTGCGGGCCCGCTTGGAGTAGGCGAGGTAGGGGGTGTCGGTCAGCCGCCCGGCGATGTGGAGCCCCATGGCGTCGGAGCCGCCGCCGTTGATCCGCAGGTCGATGACCAGGCCCTTCAGGTGCCGGGTGCGCTCCTTGCTCAGGACCGTGTCCAGCGCCTTGTCGAGCTCGGCCAGCTCGGCGGTGTAGGGGGCCTTGTCGCCGGCGTAGCCGCCGAAGCCGGAGATCCGCAGGTAGCCCTGACCGCCGGGGAGGTCGGCGTAGGTGATCCGCCCGGCGCCGAAGTCCTGGAGGTTCCGGGCGTCCTTGAGGTCGCGCTCCACGACGAACTTCTTGACCTCGGCGTCGAGCGTCCCACCGGGCATGACGGTGCCGGGGCGGGGCTGCCCGAAGAACCGGTCGGGGAAGCCGTCTTTGTCGCCGTCGACGTCCCAGACGGCGACGTGGGCGTCGTGGAGCGGCTCCACCATCTTGCTGAAGACGGCGAAGAGTTCGTCCGGGGTTGTCCCTTCGTGGACCGTGGGCCGGTACCGGTCGCGTACGGCGTGCCAGTCGATGCCCTTGGCGGCGAAGAACGGGTAGTTCTCCTCGAACGTCTGCCAGAAGACGTCGAAGGTGGCGAGCGGATCCCCGGGGGCGGCAGGCGTGCAGGCGTCGGGCAGTTCCGTTATCCGGCGCAGGTTCCGTTCGCCGACGTCGCCGGCCAGCCGTACGGAAGCGTGGTCGCGGTCCCCGAGGGTGCGCACGGTGAGGACGGTGCGTCCGGGCGTGGTGTAGGTGCCGGGGCCGGTCCGCCGCGCGGTGTCGCCCGCGATGCAGCTGACGGCGGTGGTCTGGTACTCCTGGAGGGTTCCGTTCCGGATGGACAGCACGGTGCCGTAGCCGTCGGTGCGCCAGATTCCGTCGGTGGCCGGCTGGTGGGCGGTGGTGGCCGGCGCGGCTGCGCCGACGAGGGCCAGGGCGACGGCGGTGGCCGTGACGATGCGCACGATCTTGCCTTCTCTGTAGGTGACTTGCTGGGTACCGCCCCACCGTGGCTGACACGGGATCCACCGGGCCATCCGGCTGTCCGGCCGATCGGAGGTGGGGCCAACCCCCGCTACCCGCGGTACCCGGGACCACGCGCCCAGGGAGTGACGCCAGCCAGACGAGACTTTGGCGACACGACCTAGCGCACCAGGCCCAGGTCAACCGGACCCCGGTCCGCCGGTACGGCCAGCAGCTCGGCCAGCTTCGGGGGCCACACGGGTTCGCCAAGGGTCGCCAGCTGCTGCGGTTCCAGCCAGTGCCAGTCCGCCTGCGGGGTGTCGGTGGCGGGTGGGCGCTGGGGGCCGGTGGTGAGGTAGATGTGCTCGTGCTGGCGGACTCGTCTGCCCATGTGCACGAAGTCGTGCTCCCAGGTGCAGAGCAGCCGCTGCGGCGCCAGGTCGGTCCACCCGGTCTCCTCGCGCAGCTCGCGCACGACGCAGTCCTCGGGGGTCTCGCCGGGGTCGATGCCGCCGCCGGGAGGCACCCAGTGGATGCCGTTCTTGCTGTGGGTCTCGCGGAACAGGAACACCGAACCGGTGGGGGACAGGATGACAATGCGGGCGGCCTGCCTGGGAGTTCGCATCAGATCAGGGTAAGGCGGCGGGTGTCGGAAACGGCGGGGGATTTAGCCCTCCGCCCGCGGGTTCGGCTGGGTGGGCCGCCACATCCCGGCTGCCGCGGCGGTCCGTGCGTACTCGGCGAAATCGCGCGGCTCGCGGTGGAGTGCGCGCTGGACGCCGTCGGCGAGGTCCGCGAAGCGGTTGTCGGCGATCCAGCCGTAGAGCATGTTCAGCAGGCCGACGAACTCCTCCGGCAGGCCCTGGCGCTTGGCGTACGCCGCGAACTCGGCGGGGGAGACGGGGCGGTGGGCGATGTCCGTACGGCCGGTGGCGCGGGCGATCTCCTCGACCACGTCGGCCAGGCTCAGCAGCCGCGGGCCGGACAGCTCGTAGGCCTGGCCGCCGTGGCCGTCCTCGGTGAGGGCGGCCACGGCGACGTCGGCGATGTCCTCGGCGTCCACGAACGGCTCGACGCCGTCGCCGGTGGAGGTCACGACGTCGCCGTCTTCGAGCTGCCCGCGGTAGAAGGGGTCCTCGTCGAAGTTCTGCGCGAACCAGGAGGGCTTCAGGATCGTCCACTGGGCGCCGGATTCCCGGACCGCGCGCTCGCAGGGGAGCTTCTCCTGGCCCTCCGGTACCACCCAGTTGCGGGCGGACAGCAGCACCAGCCGCTCGACACCGCGGGTCGCCGCGAGCTTGGCGAAGGCGCGCATCGAGGTCGCGGCGTCCGCGAGCTGCGAGTCGACCAGGTAGGCCGCGCCGATGCCCGCCAGCACCGGCTCCCAGGTGTTCTCGTCGCTCCAGTCGAAGCGGGCCGGGCCCTTCCGGGAGGCCGCCCGCACCTCGAACCCGCGCTGCCGGAGGCGGGAGGCCACGCGGCGGCCGGTCTTGCCGGTGCCGCCGAGTACCAAAATCGTCTTCGTCGTCTCAGTCGTCATGAGATCGATCAAACCGCCCGCCGGTGAGCCGAGGAATGGTCTGCACGCTCAGATCAATGTCTCAGCGTCTCGGCATGGCGCCGGGACCCGCCGCGCCGGGCGGTGGATGCTGATTCCCGTGAACGACCCCAGAGCAGGCGGTGACGCCACCGGTCAGGCCGGGGTCATCGGCATCGGGCTCGCCGCCGTGCTCACGTTCGCGCTCGCGCAGGGTTCCTGGCAGTGGTTCGCCACCTTCATCGGGGTGACACTGCTCGCGGTGATCTTCGCATTTCAGACGCGGCCGGCCTGGACGCCGGGCATCCGGTCGCCGTACATGCGCGGTCTGGTGGCGTACTCGCTGGTCGTCGGCCTGTGCGTGGCGATCGCACTGGCTCCCATGCTGCAGCGCTGGGCGTGGCTGTTCCCGATGCCGGGCACCCGTGGCGGGTGCGAGGCGCTGGGCAGGTACGAGGCCATCCGGGCGAGGGACGCGGTGCCGGACCTGACCGGTCTCGACGGCGCCGGTCTGGCGTACGCGCAACAGGCCGCGAGCGGCAAGGCCGTTGCCGACTGCCTGGCAGCCACGACAACGCTGTGGCTGCCCCTGTACGGAGCCGGGGTGGCCCTGCTGGTGGGCGCGGTCGCCTGGTCCCGCGACCGGGCGCGGGCGCGGAGGGTTGCCCCGAAATAGCTGTGGGGGTCCCCCGCCCACGCCCTAAGGTTCTTCATATGAAGATCGGCGTGGACGCGCTGGCGAGCCTGCTGTACGAGGTCAGGTCCGAGGGGGCCCTGTTCAGCCGGAACATCCTGGCCCCGCCGTGGACGGTCCGCTTCGCCGACCGGACGCCGCTCACCCTGATCACCATGCTGCGCGGAACGGGCTGGGTGGTCCCCGACGACGCCGAGCCCGTCGAGGTCGGCCCCGGCGAAGTCGCCGTGGTGGCGGGGGCGGAGGCGTTCTCCGTCACCGACGACGCCGACGTGCGGACGCCGCCGCTGTACGTGCTGCACGGCCCGTACCGCTGTACGACGGCCACCGGCGAGGAGATCGGCGACGAGATCGTGCTGGGCCTGCGCACCTGCGGGAACAGCCTGGAGGGCGATGGCCCGGCCGTGCTGCTCACCGGCAGCTACCGGGTCGGCGGCCGGGTCTCGGAGCGGCTGCTGAGCGCGCTGCCCCGGGTGCTCGTGGTGCGACGCGACGACGGCGCCGGCGACGGCCCGAGCCCGATCCTGGAGCTCACCGCCACCGAGATCGCCCGGGACGACCCGGGCCAGCAGGCCGTCCTGGACCGGCTGCTGGACCTCCTCCTCCTGTGCACGCTGCGAGAGTGGTTCACCCGGCCCGAGGCCGATCCGCCCGGCTGGTACCGGGCCCTCGGCGACCCGGTCGCGGGCCGGGCGCTGCGGCTGATGCACGACAGCCCGGAGCGGGCGTGGACGGTGGCGGCCCTCGCCGAGGAGACGGGCGTATCGCGGGCCACGCTCGCCCGCCGCTTCGGCGAACTGGTCGGCGAGCCGCCGATGGCCTACCTGACCGGCTGGCGCCTGGCACTGGCGGCCGACCTGCTGGCGCGTACGGATGCCACGGTGGAGTCGATCGCCCGGCAGGTCGGCTACCGGAGCGCCTTCGGGCTGAGCGTGGCCATGAAGCGCGTACACGGAACCCGCCCCAGCGAGCACCGCACGGCAGGGGGCGGGTCGCGATGATGCCCGGGCACGGACGAGTGGTGGGCGGCCCTGGCCGTCCCGGCGCTGCCCTGGCTCCTCGCCTACGCCTGCACCCGCACTTCCCGCGCCCTCCGGGCGCGGGTGGCAGGATGTGAGGATGGCGGCGAATCAGACCTGGGCAGGGCTTCACACTGACCTGGCGGCGGCGAAGGCACTGGTGTACGACCCGAGTGGCTTTGCCTGCTCGCAGCCGGTGCCGGAACCGGAGAGCGCCGAGTACGCGGCTCACGGGTTCACCATCGACGGGTTGTCGGTCAGGTTCCGCGTGGCCAAGACCACCCCGACGAAGGTCGGCCAGTTCGTCACCGTGTGGCAGCGGTCCGCAGAAGGCCCGATCCGGCCTTTCGACGCCGCGGACGGGGTTGATCTCTTCGTTGTCAGCAGCCGTGACAGCGGCGGCTTCGGACAGTTCGTGTTCCCGCGAGAGGTGCTGTGCGAGCGCGACATCGTGTCCAGGAACGGCTCCGGCGGGAAGCGGGGTTTCCGCGTCTACCCGCCGTGGGTGACCACGACCAGCCGTCAGGCACGCAACACCCAGGCATGGCAGGTGAACCACTTCCTGTCTCTCCCCGACGACCGGCCTGCCGACCTGGCCCGCGCCAAAGCCCTCTACCGCCCCTAGGGGGCACGGCACCGTGAACGCAGCGCAGGCTTGGTCGGAGGCGCTCCAGCTGTACAAGTGGCTCTGCACGTTCGTCGGCGTCGCTCCGCGCGAGCACGACGAGTGGTGGCTCGACGTCGGGGCGATCATGCGTCTCGAGACACGGGACCCGCGCGGCTGGGAGTCCATCGACCCTTACGAGGGAGAGGACGAGCGCCGGGACGATCCGCTGTTCCCCTGGCTGGAGACACCCTCCACCCCTGCGGATGCGGAACGCCACCGGGGGCGGGTGGAGGAACTCCCCCGGTCCTCGGTGCGGTCGCTGATCGTCCTGCTCGGAGCCGGCATGCCCCGCTCGGACCTCTCCTGGTCACCGGGCTGGGAGGAGCACAGGCCGGAGATGGAACGCCGGGCTGACGTGATCCTGTCGCGCTTCCCGGACGGCACCCGCTTCTACACCAACCTCGGCTGGAAGGGCGAACGCCCCGATTTCTACCGGCAACCCTCCCGAAGTTACGACTCCTTCAGCCAGTACGACTGGGACGCCGGGCTGATCGCCGTGAACGACGACGAAGTCGCCGTGCTCTGGAACTTCCAGAACATCTGACCAGGCTCGAGGACAGCCGGGCCGCGAAATGCAATTGAATATCCAACGAACATTCCGATCTTCTGTGTACGGTCGGTCGCATGAGCAAGCACGCCCGCGCCCGGTCCCGCACGCCCCGCCGGGTGGTCCTCGCGGCCACCGTCGGCCTGTTGACGTTCGCGGCCGGCTGGGCGTACGCACTCCAGGACGGCGGCGCGCCCACCGCCGCGGCCGGCGTAACTGCAGCCGCCGGCACCGGCACCGACGACGACAACCGCCCGCCGGCCCAGGACCGGGCCAACCGCTCCACCGGCCGCGAGACCGGCCGCGAGACGGGCCGCGAGACCGGCCGCGAGACCGGCACGGCCGCCGGCCTGCGGGAACTCCCCGGCCTCAGCGCCGCCACCCGCGCCCGCATCCCGGCCGACTCCCGCCAGGTCATTCTGGTCGCGGGCAAGGCCAAGGACTCCTCCGAGGGCACCGCCACCCTCTACACCCGCCCGGACCCCGCCGCCCCCTGGACGGCGGCCGGCAGCTGGCCGGCCCGTAACGGCGCCAAGGGCTGGGCCACGGACCGCCGGTACGGCGACCTGTCCTCCCCGGAGGGCGTCTTCTCCCTCACCGACGCGGGCGGCCTCCTCCCGGCCCCGCCCGGCACCCGGCTCCCGTACGACCGGGACCGCTCCTTCGTCCCCTCCGGCCGCGGGGTCAACGGCGAATCCCTGGCCGGGTCCTTCGACTACGTCGTGGCGATCGACTTCAACCGCAAGCGCGGCACCTCCCCGCTGGACCCCACCAAACCGGAGGGCGAGGCGAAGGGCGGCAACATCTGGCTGCACGTGGACCACGACGGCCCGTCCCAGGGCTGCGTGGGCATCCCGAAGGACGCCATGCAGAAGGTCCTCCAGACCCTGGACCCGGCCGCGAAGCCGGTCATCGTGATGGGGCCTTACGGTTTCTGACCCCTTGGCAGGGGCGGCCCGAGTAGCGTGATTCCTCCGCCGGGAGGAGGGGCCCAGCCATGTCGGTGTCGAACCAGATCAGCGACGGCGTGTTCTTCCACGCCGTGATCCAGGGGCAGAGCATCACGGTCCAGCTGCCGCCCGCGATCGCCCCTGCTCTGTCCGGACTGCCGGCTGCCTCCGCCACCTTCACCGGCCGCGACGGCCACATCACCGACCTGCTCGGGTTACTGGAGCCTGGGCCGGACCGGCAACAGGCCGTCCTGGTCGCGGCGGTGGCCGGGCTGGCCGGCGTAGGGAAGACCGAACTCGCCGTGCAGACGGCGATCCGGGCCCTTGCCGAGGACGGCTGGTTCCCCGGCGGGGTGCTCTTCGTCGACATGTTCGGCTACGACGCCGAGCGCCGGCTGTCCCCCGAACGCGCACTGGACGGCCTGCTGCACGCGCTCGGCCTGCCCGGCGAGCACATCCCGCCCACCCTCCAGGACCGGTCCCGGCTCTACCGCAGCGTGCTGGCCGCGTACGCCGCACAGGGGCGCCGCATCCTGGTCGTCATCGACAACGCCTCCGCCGCCGACCAGGCCCGCCCACTGCTGCCGACCGACGGCAGCACGGCCGCGCTCGTCACCTCCCGCCACACCCTGGACATCGAGGCCCGGCTGCACGACCTGAACGTCCTGGACGAGGCCGCCTCGGTCGACCTCCTCGCCCAGGCCCTGCGGCAGGCGCGGGGTGCGGCCGACACCCGGGTGCGGGACGAACCGGCCGAGGCGGCGGCCATCGCCCGGCTGTGCGGGGGCCTGCCGTTGGCTCTGCGGGTCGCGGCAGCCCTGCTGGCCGACACCCCGACCCGGCCGCTCGCCTCCCTGGCCGAGGCCCTCCGGGCGGCCCACACCCGCCTGGACCGCCTCCGCCGCGAAGACCGCGCGGTCCGCGCCGCCTTCGACCTCTCGTACCGACACCTGCCCGCGACCCACGCCCGCCTGTTCCGCCTGCTCCCGCTGAACGCGGGCCCGGACATCGCGACGGAATCCGCGGCCCGGCTGGCCGACCTGGACACCCCGACGACGGAAACCCTCCTATCGGACCTGGCCCGCGCCCACCTGATCGAACCGGCGGCGGTATGGGGGAGGTGGCGGGCCCACGACCTGGTCCGGCTGTACGCGGACGAGCGCGGCGTGGAGCACGCGGTCGCCGACGACCGCGACGCCGCGCAGACTCGTCTGCACGCGCACTACATCACGACGACCGCCGGTGCCGCCGCACATCTGGTGTCCTCGTCGGTCGAGCCGCCCTCCCGGTTTCCGGACTGGAGCGCCGCCATGGCCTGGCTCCGCGGCGAGCACTCCAATCTGATCGCGACCGCAATCGCAGACCCGCCCCTGGGCAGCCCGACGACCACCACCGCATTGGCCACGCTCCTGAGCGGCTACCTCGACCGCACCCGCTCTTACGGAGACATGGCCACGGTCAGTGCCGCGGCAGTGACCATCGCGCGCAGCCAGGGTGATCTCCAGGCCGAAGGGATCGCGCTGAACGACTACGGCAGTGCGCTGCGGCAGATGCGCAGGTTCGACGAGTCCATCGAGGCCCACTCCCGGGCGCTCGATATCGCCGCCGAGCTCGACGACCGCCTCGCGGCGGGAGGTGCCCTGCAGAACCTCGGCAACGCGTACCGGATGGTGCGCAGGTTCGAGGAGTCCGTCGAGGCGCACGGACGCGCTGTGGCGCTCTTCCGCGAGTTCGGCGACCGCCACGGCGAAGGAACGGCGCTCAACGGCTTGGGGCTGGTGCTGGGTGATATGCGCAGGTTCGATGAGGCCGTCGAGATGCTCGGCCAGGCAATCGCGGTGTACCAGGAGCTTGAGGACCAGCGGAGTGCCGCTCTGTGCCTCACCAACCTGGGCACCATTCTGACCGATCTGCAACGTTATGACGAGGCTGTCGAGGCCCATGCCGAGGCAGCTGCCATCGCCGTGCAGCTCGAAGACCGGCACTTCGAAGGTGGGGCACTCGGCAACCTGGGGAACGCATGCGTGGCACTGGGGCGGTTCGATGAAGCCTTCGACGCGCTCACGCAAGCCGTCGATGCGTTCCGAGAGCAGGGCGATCGCCATGCCGAAGGGCGGGCCCTGGGCAATCTGGGGCTGGTGCTTGCCAGGCTCCGGCGACCCCGCGAGGCGGTCGATGCTCATGCCCTGGCCGTGGCCATCGCTGCGGAGACAGGGGACCGGCATGCTGAAGGAGCAGCTCTCAACAACCTGGGCAGTGCCTTGGTGGAGTCGAACCGTCTTGACGAGGCGGCCGTGACGTACACGCGGGCCGTCGAGGCGTTCCGGGAGATCGCCGATCCCTACAACGAGGGGCGAGCGCTCTCCAACCTGGGGTGGGTTCTCTTCGGTATGCGCCGCCTCGACGAGGCCGTCGAGGTCTTTGGGCAGGCGGCTGCTGCGTTCGATCAGGTCGGCGAACACGGCGCTGAGCACAGGGCGCTGGGCAATCAGGCCATGGTGCACAACGAGCGGTGGCTGCTGCGACAGGACGGGCACGCCTCACCTCTTGTCTGACGAGGCGTCAGCTTGCACGATGGGCCCGGCATGCAGCCGTATGACGATTCGTCAGGTGAAGGTGGGCCGCCCATGGCGCGCGTATTCGAAGAAGGTCGGCTGGTCTACGGGATGCAGCTCCCCGTCCAGTCCCAGAGCACCATCTACGCCGAGCCCTGGGAGGCCTCGGCCGGAGCCGCCGATCTCGCTGCGGTCGCCCGGGCCGCCGACCGCGCCGGGTTCGGGTATCTGGCGACCTGCGACCACGTCGCGATCCCGCGCCGGCTCGCCGCAGCCATGAGCACCGTCTGGTACGACCCCGTCGCCACCCTCTCCTTCCTCGCCGGGGTCACCGAGCGGGTCCGGCTGCTCAGCCACGTGGCGATCGTGGCCCTGCGCCACCCGCTGATCAGCGCCAAGCAGTACGCCACCCTCGACCACCTCTCCGGCGGCCGGCTGATCCTCGGCGTCGGCGCCGGGCACGTGCAGGAGGAGTTCGAGGTGCTCGGGGTCGACTTCGAGCGGCGCGGCGCGGTGCTGGACGAGGTGCTGGATGCCCTGCGGGTGGCCCTCGGGCCGGAGGAGTTCCCCTCCTTCGAGGGGGAGTTCCACCGCTTCGAGGGCCTCGGCCAGCTGCCCCGGCCGGCTCAGCAGCGGATCCCGGTGTGGGTGGGCGGCTCCTCGCCCGCCGCCATCCGCCGGGCCGCCGTACGCGGCGACGGCTGGCTCCCGCAGGGCGACCCGCGGGACCGGCTGCCCGGCCGGATCGCCCGGATCAGGGAGCTGCGCGAGGCCGCCGGGATCACCGACCCGGTCGAGATCGGGGCGATCACCGAGGCGCTGTACGTCGGCGAGCCCGGCTGGGACACCGGCCGCCGCACCCTCACCGGCAAGGGCGAAGCCCTCGCCGAGTCCCTCCGGGAGTACCGGGCGCTGGGCGTGGACCAGATCCAGGTGCGGTTCCGCAGCCGGGACCGGGCGGAGCTGTGCGACCAGATGACGGCCTTCGGGGCCGAGGTCGCACCCCATCTCAATGACTGACGAGACAACCAGGAGCTTGTTGTGGGGAAGCTGGACGGGCGCGTTGTCATCATCACCGGGGCGGCGCGCGGCCAGGGCGAGCAGGAGGCCCGGCTGTTCGCCGCCGAGGGAGCGAAGGTGCTGCTCGGGGACGTGCTGGACGAGCAGGGCGCACAGGTCGCCAAGGAGATAGGCGAGGAGGTGGGCAAGGAGAACGTCCGGTACGTCCGCCTCGACGTGAGCCGGGAGGAGGACTGGGCGGCGGCGGTGGCCGCCGCGAAGGACGCCTTCGGCGGCCGGATCGACGGGCTGGTCAACAACGCGGGGATCCTGCGGTTCAACGAGCTGGTGAGCACCCCGCTCGCCGAGTTCCAGCAGATCGTGCAGGTCAACCAGGTGGGCGCTTTCCTCGGGATCAAGAGCGTGGCCCCGGAGATCGAGGCGGCCGGCGGCGGCACCATCGTCAACACCTCCTCCTACACCGGCCTGACCGGCATGGCCTTCGTCGGGGCCTACGCGGCGACGAAGTCCGCCATCGTCGGCCTGACCCGGGTCGCCGCGCTGGAACTGGCCGCCAAGAAGATCCGGGTCAACGCCATGTGCCCGGGCGCCGTGGACACCCCGATGGCCAACCCGGCGCTGCTGGATCCGGACGGCCCGTCCGCGGAGGCCACCGAGGCGATGGGGGAGCTGTACCGCAAGGTGGTGCCGCTGGGCCGGGCGGGCCTGCCGGCCGAGGTGGCGCGCCTGGCCCTCTTCCTGACCAGCGAGGACTCCTCGTACATCACCGGCCAGCCGTTCGTCATCGACGGTGGCTGGATGGCAGGCGTGAGCATCCTCTGACCATTCTCCGGCCATTCCCTGACGGTACGTCAGGTATTGACGCCGCACCCCTCGGATGGAACAGTCAGCCCTATCGATCTGACGATGCGTCAGAAACCAAAGGACGGTGAACCCCCTTGGAATTCGGGCTCTTTGTGCAGGGATACGTGCCTGAGGCGCGGTCCAAGGTCGACCCCGAGGCAGAGCACAAGGCGCTGTTGGAGGAGACCGAGTACGTCATCCAGGCCGACAGGTCCGGCTTCAAGTACGCCTGGGCCTCCGAGCACCACTTCCTGGAGGAGTACTCGCACCTGTCGGCGAACGAGGTGTTCCTCGGGTACCTCGCCTCCGCCACCGAGCGCATCCACCTCGGCTCCGGCATCTTCAACCCGCTCGCCCAGGTCAACCACCCCGTCAAGGTGGCCGAGAAGGTCACCATGCTCGACCACCTCTCCAAGGGCCGCTTCGAGTTCGGCACCGGCCGCGGCGCGGGCAGCCACGAGATCCTCGGCTTCCTCCCCGGGATCACGGACATGAACCACACCAAGGAGATCTGGGAGGAGACCATCGCGGAATTCCCCAAGATGTTCCTCCAGGAGGAGTACGAGGGGTTCCAGGGCAAGCACTGGTCGCTGCCGCCGCGCAAGATCTTCCCCAAGCCGTACGGCAAGGCCCACCCCGCCATGTGGTACGCCGCCGGATCCCCCTCCTCGTACGCCATGGCGGCCAAGAAGGGCCTCGGCGTGCTGGGCTTCAGCGTGCAGAAGGTCTCCGACATGGAGTGGGTGCTGGAGCAGTACAAGACCGCCATCCAGGAGGCGAAGGCCATCGGTGCCTTCGTCAACGACAACGTCATGGTCACCTCGACCGCGATCTGCGCCGAGACCCACGACAAGGCGGTCGAGATCGCCGTCAACGCGAACATGAACCGCTTCCAGTCGCTGGTCTTCCGCTACCACGACACCTTCCCGCGGCCCGAGGCCATCCCGCAGTGGCCCGAGACGCTGCCCGCGTACAACGCGGAGATCATCGAGCTGCTCATCGCCGAGGAGCTGCTGATCTGCGGAGACCCCTCCGAGGTCCTCGCCCAGTGCAAGCGCTGGGAGCAGGCCGGCGCCGACCAGCTGTCCTTCGGCCTGCCGACCGGCGTCTCGTACGAGGACACGATGACCACCATCAAGCTCATCGGCGAGCACGTCATCCCGAAGATCGACACCGACCCGGTCCACCGCACCACCCGCTTCCGCGAATCCGCCTAGCGGCGAGCCGCACCGTCGGGCCGCCGGGGCTCCCGGGCGGAGCGCTGCTCGCGCGGCGGAGCCTCCGGCGGGGCCCGCTCAAACGCCGCTCGGGCTTGAAATGCCGCTGCGCGGCATGTTCAGCCTCGCCGGCGTTTGAGGCGCGGGGTGTGGGGCGGCGCCCCACGTGCCCGGGCGGAGCCCCGATCGCCCGCACAGACGGGGACGGTGTCTTCCCGGACCGCCGTCCCGAACCGGCCCCGGCCGGAGGCACTCCGAGGCCGCGGCCGGCCCGGCGGCCCCCGGCCGGGGCATGCGCGCGGGGCACGCACACGGGGCCGGTCCGGGCGGGCCCAGTACAAGGAGGAGAAGGGACGTCATGCTCGACCACCTGATCAAGGGCGCCACCGTTGTGGACGGGACCGGCGCCCCCGCCCGCATCGCCGACGTCGGCATACGCGACGGCCGCATCGCCGTCATCGCCGCGCCCGGCGGTGTCACCGAACCTGCCCGGACCAGCGAGGACGCAACCGGACTCGTCCTTACCCCCGGCTTCATCGACCCGCACACGCACTACGACGCCCAGCTGTTCTGGGACCCGTACGCCACCCCCTCCATGAACCACGGCGTGACCACCGTCGCCGGCGGCAACTGCGGCTTCACCCTCGCCCCGCTCCACCCCGACCGGCCCGAGGACGCCGACTACACCCGCCGCATGATGAGCAAGGTCGAGGGCATGGCCCTCAAGGCGCTGGAGGAAGGCGTCGACTGGTCCTGGTCCACCTTCGGCGAGTACCTCGACGCCCTCGAAGGCCGGATCGCCGTCAACGCCGGCTTCATGGTCGGCCACTGCGCACTGCGCCGCCACGTCATGGGCGAGGCCGCGGTCGGCGGACAGCCCACCCCCGAGCAGCTGGACGAGATGCTCGCGCTGCTCCACGACGCCATGAACGCCGGCGCCTGGGGCCTGTCCACCACCCAGTCCGCCACCCACTCCGACGGCGCCGGCGCCCCCGTCGCCTCCCGGCACGCCACCCCCGCCGAACTCCTGGCCCTCTCCCGGGCCGTCGGCGACCACGAAGGCACCCAGCTCGAAGCGATCGTGGCCGGCTGCCTCGACCAGTTCTCGGATGACGAGATCGACCTCTTCGTCGAGATGAGCGCAGCCGCCGGCCGCCCGCTGAACTGGAACGTCCTCACCATCGACGCCGCCGTCCCCGAACGCGTCCCGCGCCAGCTGATCCCCAGCGAACGCGCCCGCAAGGCCGGCGGCCGGATCGTCGCCCTCACCATGCCGATCCTCACCCCCATGAACATGTCGCTGGGCACCTTCTGCGCGCTCAACCTCATCCCCGGCTGGGGGGAGATCCTCGGCCTGCCCGTCCCCGAGCGGATCGCCAGGCTCCGCGACCCGGAGGTCCGGGCGGAGATGCTGCGCCGCGCCGACAGCAAGGAGGCCGGGGTGTTCCGGCGGCTGGCCAACTTCGGCCGGTACGTCATCGGGGACACGTACAGCAAGGAGAACGAGGGCCTCTCCGGCCGGGTGGTGAACGACATCGCCGCCGAGCGCGGCCAGGACCCCTTCCACTGCCTGGTGGAGATCTGCGCCAACGACGAGCTGCGGACCGTCCTGTGGCCGATGCCCACCGACAACGACCCGGCCAGCTGGACCCTGCGCGCCGAAACCTGGCAGCACGAGGACGTCATGCTGGGCGGCTCCGACGCGGGCGCCCACCTGGACCGGATGTGCGGGGCCCCGTACACCACCCGGTTCCTGGGGGACTGCCTGCGCGGGCGCCGGCTCGTCCCGCTGGAGCAGGCGGTGAAGATGCTCACCGACGATCCGGCGCAGCTGTTCGGCCTGCGCGAGCGCGGCCGGATCGCCGAGGGCTGGCACGCGGACCTGGTCCTCTTCGACCCGGAGCGGATCGAGGCCGGGCCGGCCACCCTGGTGCACGACCTGCCCGGCGACAGCCCGCGGCTGGACGCGCGGGCCATCGGCATCGTGTCGGTACGCATCAACGGCGTGGAGACCATCCGGGACGACGAGGTGACGGGCGCGATACCGGGCATCGTGCTTCGGTCCGGCCGGGACACGAGGACGGTGAGTACGCGTTGACCGAAGCGCAGAGGTTGTATATCGGCGGGGAGTGGGTGGAGCCGGCCGGCGGCCACTATGAGGTGATCAACCCGGCGGACGAGTCGGTGGTCGGCCTTGCGCCGGAAGCCTCGCCGGGCCAGGTCGCCGACGCCGCCCGGGCCGCCCGGGAAGCGTTCGACGGCTGGTCCCGTACGCCGGCCGCGGACCGGGCCGCGATCCTCGACCGGGCCGCGGACATCATGCAGCGCGAGTTCGAGCCGTGGACGGCCCTCGCCCAGGCGGAGACCGGCGCGCCCACCGGGATCGCGCGCGGCATGCAGGTCGGGGTGGGGGTCGCCCGGTTCCGGCGGTACGCGCGCGGAGCCCTCGAACCCGTGGAGAAGGGCCTGCCGCCGCAGGTCACCGAGGCCGGCCCGATGGGGAAGGCGAGCATCCTGGGCGCGCTGGAGGTGCGCCAGCCGGTGGGCGTGGTCACCTGCATCACCTCGTACAACAACCCGTGGGCAAACCCGGCGGGCAAGGTGGCGCCCGCGCTGGCGATGGGCAACACGGTGGTGGTCAAGCCGGCCCCGCAGGACCCGCTGTCGGTGTTCAAGATGGCGGAAGCACTGGCGGAGGCGGGCGTTCCGGCGGGTGTGGTGAACGTGGTCAACGGTCAGTCGGTGGCCGTCGGCGAGGCGGCGGTCGACTCCCCGGACGTGGACATGGTGTCCTTCACCGGTTCGACGGCGGTCGGGCAGCGCATCGCCGAGGTGTGCGGGCGCAGCATGAAGCGGCAGTTGATGGAGCTGGGCGGCAAGGGCGCGGCGATCGTCTTCGAGGACGCCGACCTGGACGCGGCGATGATGGGCATCGGCACCACCTTCTCCTTCTACTCCGGCCAGATCTGCACGGCCCCGACCCGGGTGATCGTGCACCGGTCGGTGTACGAGCAGCTGGTCGAGAAGCTCACCGGCTACCTGGCCTTCATGAAGGTCGGCGACCCGGGGGCGCCGGGGACGGTGGTGGGCCCGGTGATCTCGGCGGCGCACCGGGACCGCGTGGAGTCGTACATCGAGCTGGGCCGGAAGGAGGGCGCGCGGATCGCGTACGGAGGCGAGCGCCCGATGGTGGGCGCCGGTCGCGGGTTCTACGTCGCGCCGACGCTGCTGGTGGACTGCACCAACGACATGCGCGTGGTCCGGGAGGAGATCTTCGGGCCGGTGGTCGTGGTCGTCCCCTTCGACGGGGGCGAGGAGGAGGCGGTCGCGCTGGCCAACGACAGCGACTTCGGGCTGCTGTCGTACGTCTGGTCCGGCGACGCCGCCCGCGCCTTCCGGGTGGCCCGGCGGCTCCGAGCGGGCGGGGTCGGCGTGAACACCATCGGCCGCAACATGGAGGCGCCGTTCGGCGGCTTCAAGCGGAGCGGGGTGGGGCGCGACGTGGGGTCGTACGCGCTCCACGCCTATAGCGAGGTCCAGTCGATCGTCTGGACGACCTGAGGACGACCTGAGGACGATCTGAGGGCGCCGGGAGGCGTGGCCTCCCGGCTCTCTCTCAGTCCTTCTCAGTCCTTGTAGTAGTCGGTGAGGACGCAGCCCTTCACCAGGGCCGGTTCCTTCCGGAAGCCGCTCGGCGGGTTGAACTCCGCGTGGCAGTTCAGCATGAGCATTCCGCTCTGCGGCGTGAGCATGGCGGCCATGGCCTCCTCGCTCTGCGATCCGGCCGCGAAGTCCTGCCCGACGACGGGTCCGCTGTTGACGTTCCCGCCCCCCTCACCCCGGTCGACCTCTGCCTTGTAGGCGGCCTGGAACTTCTTGGCGTCCTTGATCATGAAGATGCTGGTGGCGCCCCGCCGGCCGCAATAGCCGCGCTCGGTGACGGAGAACGTCTTCTCGTCGTACTTCTTGTCCGGATGCGAGTCGGAGCTGGAGTCCGAGTACTCGCTGTAGGGCTCGGAGCCGACGTTGTCGCACCGGGTGAACCCGTTGATCAGGCGGGCGGCCTCGGCCATGGAACCGGCCTTGGCCAGGCTCTTGAAGCCGGTGCCCTTCTTGCCGCCGGAGTCGCCGCCTTCGAGGAGCTGGCCGAACCCGGCCGCGTCGCTGCTGCTGTCGTCGCTGCCGCAGGCGGTGAGGGTGGTGAGCAGGGCGGACACGGCCGTGATGGTGACGAGTAGCGGTTTGATGCGCATGGGTGTGGTGTCTCCCCCGTAAATGACCTTGAACGGCGGCGACTTTAGGGCGATGGGCATGTCCGCGGCAAACCAGTGTGCGGCGACCCGCGCTTAGGACGCGTCCAGTGAGAATTCGGCCTCGCCCCGGACCCGGCCGTTGATCTGGAGCTGCACGAGGTGGGCGCCGGAGTGGTAGCGGCGGGTGGTGATCGGCTTGAAGGAGTGGCGGCGGGTGCCGGTGAGCTTCTCGCCGGGGGCGAGGGCGCGGGTGGCGAGCTTGAAGACCTTCGGGGTGCGGGTGCCGTTCGCCTTCACGTGGTGGATGACGTAGTCCACGACCAGCTCGGCGGGGGCGTCCCCGCTGTTGGTGACGGCGTAGTCGAAGACCAGGTACCCGCCGACGGCGACCTGCGGGGTGCTGATGTGCGGCCCGTCGACGGTGACCGGCACGTCCGGCGCGTGCCCAAGGAGGGTCAGTGCCCCCGGGTGCCCGGTCTTGATCAGGGTGCGCAGGCCGTGCCGGACCGTCCGGTGCGTGGTCGGGGCGGGGGTGCGGGTGGCCAGCCAGGCCGCGGCGATCTCGACCGCGAGCTCCGGGTGGTCGCGGCTGATGTCGTTGAGGTGGTTGGCGACGGAGCGGCGTACGTACTCGGAGTCGTCGCGGTGGAGCGCGTCCAGCACCGGCCGCGCGGGCCTCGGGTCGGCGATGAAGGCCGGCAGCTGCGGTGCCCAGGGCAGCCGGGGCCGGGTGCCTTCGCTGGCGAGGCGCCGTACGTGCGGGTCCGGGTCGGCGGTCCAGTCCCGTACGACGGCCAGGGCGCGGGCCGGGTCCGCGCGCAGGAAGGGGCGTACGGCGGACTCGGCGGTGAGCTGTGGGGTGAGGTCGTGCAGCAGGGCGAGGCCGGGCTCGAAGGCGCCGTCCGCCGCGGCCAGGGCGCGTACGGCGACGGCCTCGTTCACCGGGAAGGTCATCCAGCCGTCGAAGCCGGGGTGGTCGGTGAGGGCGTTCCGTACGACGGCCTCGAAGCCGGGCCAGTCGGCGGGCAGGTCGGCGAGGACGGCGTCCCGGATGGCGGCCACGCGGGCGCTGTAGCTCAGCCCGTCGAGGGCATCGGCGCAGGTGAGGACGGTCGGGGAGGCGGGCCGGCCGGCGGCTGCGGCGAGCAGCCGGGCCAATTCCCTGACGGTATCCGCGCTGAGGAGTTCGTCTGCCGTGGGCATGGGGCCATTCTGGCGGACGAGGCTTGGGGTGAGGCCCTGGTGTGGCGGGCTTCTGGTGGTCGGGAAAATTGCCACGGGAAAGTTTTGAATGGGACAAAACGGGCATGGCTGCGGTTTCCGCATTCCGGAAGGTTGGGGTGGGATCCTGTCGATGGGCGGATGGATGCCTGGGTGAACCTTGTATTGCGTGCGTATGAACTGTCCCGGTCTCAAGATTCAAAGGAATTTAGGGGTGTGGAGTACCGGACTTAAGTCTTCCGTATAGGGAAACCGCAGCATCTAGCGTCCTGACCCATGACACAGCTGGACGTTCGGCCCCAGGCCGGAGACACGGTAAGCGGCGCCGCCGAGGGCGCCGCCGAGGGCGCCGCCGAGGGTGGCGTACGTGGCAAGGGCCTCGGCAAGGGGTCAGTAGGTCTGATGGGCAGTGCCGTCATCGGCATCTCCACCGTCGCTCCCGTTTACTGCCTGACCTCGACCCTGGGCTCCACGGCCGGCGAGGTGGGCATGCAGATGCCGGCGGTCTTCCTGGCCGGCTTCCTCCCGATGCTCCTGGTCGCCTTCGCCTACCGCGAGCTGAACAAGGCCATGCCGGACTGCGGCACCTCCTTCACCTGGACCGTGAAGGCCTTCGGCCCCCGGATCGGCTGGATGTGCGGCTGGGGCCTGGTGATCGCCACGATCATCGTGCTCTCCAACCTCGCGGGCGTTGCCACCTCGTACTTCTGGCTGCTGGCCGGCGAGATCACGAACAACCCGTCGATCGCCGCGCTGGACGACAACAAGCCCGTCCACATCCTGACCTGCCTGATCCTGATCGCCGTCGCCACCGCGATCAGCTATCGCGGCATGACCGCCACCAAGGGCGTGCAGTACGCGCTGGTCGGCCTCCAGCTGGCCGTCCTCGCCATATTCATCGTGATGGCCTTCCAGAAGGCCTCGGCCGGCAGCTTCGACACCGGCCTGGACTTCTCCTGGTCCTGGATGAACCCCTTCGCGGTCGAGTCCATGGCGGCCTTCACCGCCGGACTCTCGCTCTCGATCTTCATGTACTGGGGCTGGGACGCCTGCCTGGCCTCCAACGAGGAGACCACCGGCTCCGAGAAGACCCCCGGCCGCGCGGCGCTCATCGCGATGGTCGTCCTGGTCGGCTCCTACCTGGCCACCGGCATCGCCGCGCAGATGGCCGTCGGGGCGGGGGGCGAGGGCCTTGGCCTCGCCAACGAGGAGACCTCGAGCAACGTCTTTGCCGCCCTGGCCGGCCCGGTGATGGGCCCGATGCTCGGCATCCTGCTCTTCATCGCGGTCCTGGCCTCCGCCGCCGCGTCCCTGCAGACCACCTTCATCCCGGTGGCGCGTACGGTGCTGGCGATGTCGACGTACGAGGCCCTGCCGCCCGCGTACGCCAGGGTCCACCCGAAGTTCAAGACCCCGGGCCGCGCCACCGTCATGGCGGGCATCGCGACCGGCGCGTTCTACACGGTCATGACGCTGGTCAGCGAAAACGTCCTCACGGACACGATCTTCGCGCTGGGCCTGATGATCTGCTTCTACTACTCGCTGACCGCGTTCGCCTGCGCCTGGTACTTCCGCAAGGAGCTGCGCAACTCCGGGCGGGACCTCTTCCTGAAGGGCGTCTTCCCGGTGCTGGGCGGCCTGCTGCTGGCCGCGGTCTTCTTCAAGACCCTGTACGACGCCTGGGACCCGGGCTATGGCTCCGGCTCCACCATCCCCGGGGTGGGCGTGGGCAACGTCTTCGTGATCGGCGTGGGCCTGCTGGCGCTGGGCCTGGTCATCATGGAGGTCACGGCCCGCCGCAGCCCGGCCTTCTTCCGCGGCGAGGTCCTCACGAAGACGACCCCGGCCCTGATCGTCAAGGACTGACCCGACCCCATTCCCTTGCCTATCCCTTATGGCTTCCGCTGCTGTGTCAGCCCGGGCCCCGGATCGAATCCCCTCGATCCGGGGCCCGGGTGCGTATCGGGCCGCGGTGCTACTGCTCAGCCGAGCACGTACTGCTCGTCGCCGAATTCGGCGACGATCTTCAGCTTGCCGCCGAGGGCGCGTACGTAGGCGGCGAGCGTCTCGACTTCGCTGCGCTCCAGCTCCCCGTTCTCGATGCGGGACACGCGTGCTTGGGTGACGCCCATCGCCTCGGCCACTTGGACCTGGGTCGTGTGCTGCCGTCGGCGCAGGTCCGCCAGGCGGTGCGCTCGTACGACGGCGATCATCTGCTCGGCGCCGCGGTCGATCTCGGCCTTCTCGGCCGGGGAGAAGTCGAACTCCTCCACCAGGTCGCTCCACCGGGCGGACCCGGTGGGCGTGGGGCGTCCGGGGGTCTGACTCACGGTGTGTCCTCCTCCATCTGTGACAGGTAATGCGCATACGCCTGCTCGGCCCGGGGGATAGCCGAGTGGTACCAACCCTGCCAGTCGCCCGCCTTGTCCCCACCGACGAGGAACACGGCCCGTCGCAACGGGTCGAAGACGAACAGGAGCCGGATTTCGGTGCCCCCGACCGATCCGGGGCGCAGTTCCTTGAGGTTGCCGATTCGCGACCCCTTCACGGTGTCGACGAGGGGGCGGCCCATTGCCGGCCCCTCCCTCTGCAGGGCCGTGATGGCCTTGCTGATCTGGATGAGGCTTGCCCGGTCATCGCGGCGCAGCCTGTGCAGCCAGGAGAGGGCAGGCTCCACGACAATCACTTCCCAGTCCACGGACCATCCTTCCAGGAGTATGACAGCTGCGGCATATTACGCAAGTGTCATATTGCGTGGAGGGTGGAGGAGGCTGAGGTCACCCCAACGTGTGGCGGGGGCGTGGCGGCGGGGATGCGGTGTGGGGGGCCGGTGACTCGGGGTGCGGTGGGGTCGTTGGGCAGGGCATGAACCTTATGAAGCGGACCCTGGCTGCCCTTGCTCTCTCCGGTGGCGCCGCCGTCGCCCTGGTCCCCGCCGTTGCGCAGGTCGCGCACGCCGGGGAGTCCCCCCTCAAGAGCACCCCGGTCACCGAGCGGCTGGTCGAGATCGTCGACAACCCCTCGCAGACCGTCACCGACGCCGAGACCGCGGTGGGCGTGGCCGCCTCCGCGACCGACTCCTCCCTGACGAGCGCGGGCGGCGCCCTCGGGAGCAGCCTCCCGAAGACGCCGTCGGTGGGGTGACCCGGCCGGACTGGTCTTGGTTCGGCTCAGCTTGACGGGGTGAGCAGCAGAGCCCGGGCGAAGTCCCCCCGGCGTGATCCGGGCCGCCGCCTCGGCCGGGGCGAAGGCTGTCCAGCCCGGGCCCGGGCTCGGCAGCAGACGCCGTCGCCCGCCGCGCCCTCCGTACCGGCGCCGTGGGCGGTTACGCCCTCACTGCCCTCGGCCGTGGGCTGCTGGGACTGCTGGACGCGGAGGCACTGGGACGAGCTGATCGATGCGCGCGAGGCGGGGGTTGGGGCGGATTGGGGCGGAGGGGCAATCCCAAGTGGTCGGCTGATCGTTGATCAGCGCATGATCCTCTGGCTGCTCAACCACTTCAGCACGCTCTCCCTCGGCTGCCTGCTCGTCGGCGGCATCATCGCCCTCGCGGTCACCGGCAGCCTCGCCGCCCGCCGCCGGTTCCCCCACCTCGCGGCGGGGGAGCACAACGAGATGGTGGGGGTCGCCCTCGGCATGTTCGGCGCGATTTACGGGATCATCCTCGCCTTTGTGGTCGTGACGCTGTGGACGCAACTGGAGAACACCCAGACGATCGTCTCCACCGAAGCCACCGACCTGGCGGTGGTCGTGCGCAGCGCAGAGGTGTTCCCGCCGGCCGAACGGGCGCGGATCGAGAAGGCGGTGGGGGAGTACGCACACGCCGTGGTCGAGGTCCAGTGGCCGTTGATGCGGGCGGGCGAGCCGAGTTACGACGCGACGGCGGCGCAGACGCGCGGGCTGTACACCGCCCTGCAGGCGTACGAACCGACCACGGCACGCACCCAGACCTTCTACGACGAGGCCGCGTCCCGTATCAACGATGTGGCGGAGCAGCGCCGGGCGCGGATCACCATGGCCGAGACCTCGCTCCCGACGCTGCTGCAGGTGCTGGTGTACGGGGGCGCGCTGGTGATCCTGCCGCTCACGTTCCTGTTCGGCCTGCGCAGCCTGAAGATGCAGCTGCTGTTCGTGTCGGCGGTGGCTGCGCTGATCGGCTTCAGCCTGCTGCTGGTGATGGTCCTGGACCGCCCGTTCGCGGGCGAACTGAGCGTGAGCCCGGCGCCGTACAAGCAGGCGGCGCTGGAGAAGTTCTGGGAGCGGTAGGGGGTACGGGGCTCGGGGGCGCGGGCGGGCTTCGTCGCTTGGGCTCGCGTGTACGGGGCTCCTGGCGCGGGCCCGCTTTTTTGCCTCCGCCTCGTGTACGGGGCTCCCGGCGCGGGCCCGCTTCTTTGCCCCCCGCTCGGAGCCGGGGTGTGGCGGGGTGTCCCGCCCGCCCCCTGCCGGCTCTGACCGGACGAAGTCCGGTGGCGGGGCGGGGCATCGCACCTCCGCCGCGCGGAGCCCAGAGCCGGAGCCACAGCTTCGGGGCCCGCCCAACGGGGCCCGCTTGCCTGCCCGGGCACGGCACGCGGCGCCTCCGTCGGACGGAGTCCGGACGCCGGGGCGAGCTGCGGGGCCTCCAGCGGGGCCCGCCGGCCAGTTGAGCGGTACCCGTCACTGGCCCGGCTGGGGCGAAGCCCCGCTCTTCCTGCCTCGCGGGGTCGGGCGCGGGGGCCTGGTGCGGAGCCCCGGCTTCGCGACGAGGCGGGGTGCGGGGGCAGCCCCGCGCAGTAGCCCCGGCCCGGTTGCCGGGCGGGATGGTGCGTGGCTCGCCCAGCCAGGCGGGGTCCAGCTGCCGGGCGGGGTCCCGGGGTGACGGGTTTCGCCTGGGCGGAGTCTGGGTGGGGCCGGGGGCTGCCCGTCAGTCCTCACTGTCCTTCCGTGCCCGTCCGTCCTGTCAAGGGCGCTCCCTTCGGTCGCGTCGCTTCGCGATTCCGCTTCGCTTCACCCTTGACAGGCCGGCCGGTCCCGGAAAGACAAGGACTGTCGGGCGGCCCCCGGGGGAGGGGCGGCATGGGGGACGTGTCCCAGATGCGGCCGAGTCCGGGAGGGCCGGTCGGCGGCTGCCGCCTGACCGGCCGCCCTTGCGGGCGGAGAGCTCCGATTCCTCGAAGCCCGGGCCCGTTTGGCCGGGCGGAGCCCCCTGGCGCAGCAGATCGCTATGTGCTCCGGCTGGTTTGGCGGCCATCGGCTGTCCTCGCGGGCGGAAAGCTCCGATTCGCCGAAGCCTGGGCCCGTTTGGCTGGGGTCAGGTGGTGGGGTGGGCGTTCCATGCGTTTTGGAGAGCTGGCTGCACGGCTTTGCCGAGAACGACGTGTGTCGTTCCGACTGGGAGGGTGGGCAGTTCGGCCCAGTGGGTCACCGTTTCATCGCTGGGAAGGCCGTATGGCAGACGGACGACTCCGTCGGAGTCGACGAAGCAGTTTCTGTGTTCCGCGCCGTCTTCAGTCCAGTGCAGAGTCGTGAAGTACATCGGCCTCACCAGCCAGAATTCCTCACCCGAAGTGGTATCGGACTCGGTGGCGGTGTCGGTTGGGTAGTGGCCCGTGATCGCTGCTGCTACCGGTGTACCGCTTCGTGGCAGCCTCTCGCGTGCGTCAATCCACGTCACCACGGTGTTCAGACGCGTCGTCATCTCCACCCTCGCCTGGGTCATCGGCAGATTCGTTTTTTGGCAAGACCGCGCGGTGCTCGCGAAGGTTGCCCGGGACGGGGCTGGGGGCGTGTGACTGAGCGCCCTAGTCTTCTGAGTCGGGAATTCTGTTCAGATATGAGGCGAGGCGTTCGAGGATCTCGTCCGCGGTCCTGGTCCAGACGTAGGGCCTGGGGTCGG
>NZ_JBEOXT010000046.1:0-59783 GCF_040296685.1 Streptomyces sp. NPDC002054 | reverse complement strand
CCCAGTACCTGGAGGAAGCGGACCAGCTCGCCGACCGCATCGCCGTCCTGGACCGGGGAAAGATCGTCGCCGAAGGCACCCCGGAGGAACTTCACACCCGGCGGGGGCTCAGAGCCCGGCCAGGTCGGTGTTGGCCCCGCACAGGACGACCGCGACCCGCTTGCCCGGCGGTACGGGTGCGGTGCGCAGGGCGGCGAGGGCGGTGGCCGCGCCGTTCTCCACCACGAGCCGGTGTTCCTCCCACAGGGCGCGCCGGGCGGCGGTGATCGCCTCGTCCGGTACCAGGACCGAATCGACGTCCGGGTGCTGTGCGGCGCGCAGGGCATCGGCGGAGACCCGGGTGGCGCCGAGCGAGTCGGAGGCCACCGAGTCGACGGGCACATCCACCGGCCGGCCCGCCGCCAGGGCCGCGTTCAGGGCCCGGCAGTGCTCCGGCTCGGCGGCCACGATGCGTACGCCGTGCTCGCGGGCGGCGGTGGCCAGGCCGGCGAACAGGCCGCCGCCGCCGACCGCGACGACCAGGGCGTCCAGTCCGGGGAGCGCGGCCCGGATCTCCTCGAACAGGGTGCCGGCGCCGGCCGCGATCAGGGGGTGGTCGTAGGCGTGGCTGCTCAGGGCGCCGCTGTCGGCCGCGAACTCCCGGCAGGTGGCGAGGGCTTCGGCGTACCGGTCGCCGGTGAGCCGGACCTCGGCACCGTAACCGCGCAGCCGTTCGACCTTGATCCGTGGGGCGTTGGCGGGGAGGAAGACGGTGGCGGGGATGCCGTGGGTGCGGGCCGCCCAGGCGCAGGCGAGTCCGGCGTTGCCGCCGGAGGCGATGGTGACCCCGGCCGCGGGCAGCGCTCCGGCCTCGGCGTGCGCGGCAAGGAAGTTGTACGCGCCGCGGGCCTTGAAGGATCCGGTGTGCTGGAGGTGTTCGAGCGCGTACCAGAGTCCGTCGGCGGCAGGC
Source organism: Streptomyces sp. NPDC002054 (assembly GCF_040296685.1). Lineage (NCBI taxonomy): Bacteria > Bacillati > Actinomycetota > Actinomycetes > Kitasatosporales > Streptomycetaceae > Streptomyces > Streptomyces sp. NPDC002054. Next base: position 58,834 of record NZ_JBEOXT010000046.1, on the reverse strand, counting down.
GCCACGGTGACCGGGCGGACGTGTCCGGCGATGCGGCCGGCGGCGGCGCGGATCGCGGTGGGGTCGAGCTGCTGTTCCATCCGGGCGGGCCTTTCGTTCAGGAGGCGGGGCGGGCGGCTTCGATCAGTTGGCGCAGGGCCGCGTGGTAGACCTCGTGGTCGGTCAGTACGGGCAGCAGGGCCGGGATGTCGGCGGTGAGGGCCGGGAACTCCTCGGGGTCCAGCGCCGCGAGGGCGGTACGGGTGACGGCGGTGGCGCCGGCCGGGTCGCGGTGGTCGACGAAGGCGGCGCTGCCGAGCGTAAGCAGGTACAGGCGGCGGTAGACGGTCATGGCCTCGGCCGGCGTCATGCCCGCGGCGACGCTGTCGGCGATCTGCGGTTCGACCAGCCGGGCCAGCAACTGCCGCCCCATCCAGGGCCGTCCGCCGCGCAGGATCAGCAGTCCGGGGTGGGCGGTGAGCAGCCGGTAGAGCGCGGCGAAGCGCTGCTCGGTGGCCTCGGCCCAGCCGGTGCCGGCCGGCACCGCGGGGAGCCGGGCCGCCAGGTGTTCGGTGCACAGGTCGAGCAGACCGGCCAGGTCGGTGCACCGCCGCTGCACGGTGGCGTGGGAGACCCCGAGGCGGTCGGCGAGGGTCCGGAAGCTGAGGGCGCCCGGGCCTTCCTCGTCGATGAGGCGGAGGGCGGCGGCGGCGATGGCCTCGGGGGTGGCGCGGTCCAGGGCGCTGGATGTCCTCGGCATGAGATACACCGTAACAGACGCCGTAACATACGGCGTATCAACTCGTTCGCGTGACGCAAACCGCCGCCTAACCGGTGGTTGTCGACCCCAGAGCGCGGACATGCGTTGACAGTGGGTAATCACCCCGCTGCACTGAGGTCGGTACGCCCCCCACGTCAAGGAGATTCCGTGCCGTCTCGCCTGCGTGCGCTCTCCGGCAGCCTCACCGCCGCCGCCCTGATCGCCGTATCCCTGGCCGCCGCCCCGGCGGTGGCCGAACCCACCGCGACCTCGGACACCCCCCTCGCCCTCACCCCGCCCATGGGCTGGAACAACTGGGCGCACTACATGTGCGACATCGACGAGCAGAAGGTCGTCGCCAACGCCGACGCCCTGGTCGCCACCGGACTGGCGGCCAAGGGGTACGACACGGTGACCGTGGACGACTGCTGGATGACCAAGAGCCGGGACGCGGAGGGCAACCTGGTGGTCGACCCGGTGAAGTTCCCCCGCGGGATGGCCTGGCTCGGCGAGTACCTGCACGAGCGGGGGCTTAAGTTCGGGATCTACGAGGACGCCGGGTTCCTCACGTGCGAGCGCTACCCCGGCAGCGGCATCCCCGACGGCGGCGGCGCCGACCACTTCGACCAGGACGCACGGCTGTTCGCCTCCTGGAAGGTGGACTACGTCAAGATGGACGGCTGCAACATGTGGGTGCCGCCCGGGAAGACCAAGGAACAGGCCTACCGCGACGCCTACAACTCGGTCGCCCGGGCCCTGCGCGCGAGCGGGCGCGACATGGTCCTCTCGGCCTCCGCACCCGCCTACTTCCAGCAGGGCGAATGGGGCGGCCCGGACTGGCACAAGGTGATCGGCTGGGTCGGCGAGACCGGGCAGCTGTGGCGGGAGGGCCGGGACATCAAGGTCTACAACCCGGCCGCGCCCGCCACCTCGCGCTGGTCCTCGGTGCTCGGCAACTACGGCTACAACCGGTGGCTCGGCCGCTACGCGAGCCCCGGCAACTGGAACGACCCGGACTTCCTGATCGCGGGCGCGCCCGGGCTCACCGACGAGGAGAGCCGCAGCCAGGTCGCCCTGTGGGCGATGATGGCGGCCCCGTTCATCCTGTCCTCCGAGGTCGGGAAGATCGGCGAGGCGGGCCTGGCCGCCCTCAAGAACGACCGCCTGATCGCCCTCGACCAGGACCCGATGGGCCGCCAGGGCGCGGTGGTCTCCACCGACGGCACGTTCGACGTGCTCGCCCGGCCGCTCGCGGACGGCGACCGCGCCGTCGCCGTGCTCAACCGGTCCGGCACCGCCCGGGAGGTGTCGGTGCCGCTCACCGGCATCGGCCTGTACTCCTGCACGGTGGACGCCACCGACCTGTGGACCGGTGACACGGCGGAGGCCTCCAGGACGCTGACCGCGCGGGTCCCCGCGCACGGCACGGCCGTCTGGCGGCTGAACCCGCGCGGCTGCGCCGAAGCGGCGCCCACCGGGCAGATCACCGGTGAGGGCATGAAGTGCGCGGACGGGGAGAACACCACCGGGGTGGGCGCGGTGGTGATGTCCGCCTGCACCGGCGGCCCCGACCAGCGGTGGGTGCTCGGCCACGACCGGACGGTCCGGCTCATGGGGCACTGCCTGACGGCCGGCCCGGACGGCGCGGTGGCCCTGGCGGACTGCACCGGGAACGGGGCCGGACAGCGCTGGACGCACCGCCGCGACGGCGCCATGGTCGAGGACGGCGCCGGCCTCTGCCTGGACGCCCCGCCCACCCCGGCCCTCCCGGACGCCACCCTGCCCCGCCTGACCCTGCGGCCCTGCGGCGACCACGCAGTCAACCAGGCCTGGGCACTGCCCGTCTGATGCGCAGGCGAACGACGATCCCGGCCGTGTGGGCAGGCGTGCCGCAGGGCGATGGGGGTCCCCCCTGCTCGAGCGAAGCCGAGAGCTTGGGGGAGGGTGGGCACACGGCACGACGGCGCGCACCGGCCGCGCAGCGTGTCCTCCCCGCAGCGCTGGCCGCACTGGCAGCGCTGTGCCTAGGCGCAGCCGCCGCACCCGTACCCACGCCCGCCGCACCCGCATTCGCCGACACCCCCGCGCAAGCCGCGCTCAAGCGGCTGCTCCCCCGCCAGGCCGGCCAGTTCACCCTGGAGCCCGGCGCCGCAGGCCCGGCCGGCCAGGACACCTTCACGGTGTCCGGCACAGCCGGCCGGATCACCATCCATGGCAACACCCCGGCCACCCAGCTCACCGGCGTCGGCTGGTACCTCCAGCACGTGGCCGGCGCCGACATCGGCTGGCCCGGCGACAGCCTCGGCGAGCTCCCCGAGGTGCTGCCGGCGGTACCGGAGCCGGTGACCCGCAGCGCACTCGTACCGCACCGGTACGCGCTCAACGACACCGACGACGGCTACTCGGGCGCGTACCGCTCCTTCGCGCAGCACCAGCGGCAGATCGACCTGCTGGCCTTGCACGGCGTCAACGAGGTGCTGGTCCAAGCAGGGGCCGAATACCCGTACTACCGGGCGCTGCAAGGCTTCGGCTACACGGCCGGGGAGCTCCTCGAGTGGATCCCCGGGCCCGCGCACCAGAGCTGGTGGCTGTTGCAGAACCTGACCGGGTTCGGCGGCCCGGTCAGCGAGCAGCTGCTGACCGCGCGGGTCGCGCTCGGCCGGCAGATCGCCGACCAGGTCCGCGGTCTGGGCATGACCCCGGTCCTGCCCGGCTTCTTCGGCACCGTCCCGCCGGGCTTCTCCGCCCGCAACGGCTCGGCTTCGGTGATCCCGCAGGGCGACTGGGCCGGCTTCGAGCGGCCCGACTGGCTGGACCCGACGGAACCGGTGTTCGCCCGGCTCGCCGCCGCCTACTACGCCGAGCAGCGGGCCGCGTTCGGGGACTCGGCCATGTACCGGATGAGCCCGCTGCACGAGGGCGGGCAGACCGGGACGGTGGACGTGCGGGCCGCCGCGGGAGCGGTACAGGCGGCGCTCCACGCGGCGCATCCGGGGGCCCTGTGGGCCGTGCTGGGCTGGCAGGACGATCCGACCTCGGAGCTGCTGGCCGGGGTGGACACCTCGAAGCTGCTGATCCTGGACGGGCTGTCCGACCGGTACAACCGGCTGGACCGGGAGGCCCGTTGGGGCGGCGTACCGTACGCCATCGGCACCATCTACAACTTCGGCGGGCACACCACCATCGGCGCCAACACCTCGGTGTGGATCGACCGGTTCGAGGCCTGGCGGGGGAAGGCGGACAGCGCGCTGCGCGGGACGGCGTACATGCCGGAGGCGACCGGGACCAATCCGGCGGCTTTCGACCTGTTCACCGATCTGGCGTGGGAGCCGGGGCCGGTGGACCAGAAGCGGTGGTTCGCGGACTTCGCGGCCCGCCGGTACGGTCGGCCGGATGCGCAGGCCGCAGCGGCCTGGGAGGAGCTGCGACTCGGCCCGTACAGCACTTCCTCGGGGTTGTGGTCGGAGTCCCAGGACAGCCTGTTCACCGCCCGGCCGAGCCTGACGGCGGTGGGCGCGGCCCACTGGAGCCCCAAGGCGATGCGCTACCCGGCCGCCCATGTCCGCCGGGCTCTGGACCATCTGCTGGCGGTGGCACCGGAGTTGCGGGATTCCAGTGCGTACCGCTTCGACCTGGTGGACACGGCACGGCAGGCCCTCGCCAACCACTCGCGGGTGCTGCTGCCGCAGATCAAGACGGCGTACGAGGAGGAGGACCTGGCCCGGTTCCGTACCCTCACGGCCGAATGGGCGGAGCGGGAGCGTCAGTTGAACGCGCTCACCGGATCCGATCCGAGCTTCCTGCTGGGCGGCTGGCTGACGGCGGCCCGGTCCTGGGGCGCCGACAAGGCCGAGCAGGACCGGTACGAGTACGACGCCCGCGCGCTCCTGAGCGTGTGGGGCCGGCACAGCACGAGCGAGGGCGGCTTCCTGCACGACTATGCCAACCGTGAATGGGCGGGCCTGATCGCGGAGCTGTACGCCCCCCGCTGGGCGGTGTACTTCGCCTCGCTGGAGGAGGCGCTGACCGAAGGGACAACGCCGCGGGAGATCGACTGGCACGCGTACGAGGAGTCCTGGGCGCGGCAGACCACCCGGCACGCCACCGAACCGGCCGGGGACCCGTACACCCTGGCCCGGGACATCGCCCGGACGCTGGTCTGACCACCGGCCGTAGAATCAGGCGTGGACACCGAAGCGGAGACGCCGGCGGAGCCGACAGCCGAGCCGAAGCTGTGGCTGGGTGCGGTCGCCGGGCTGGCGGCCGGGTTCGCCGGGCTGTGCACCGCGGAACTGGCCGCCGCGGCCGTCCGGCCGGAGTCGAGCCCCGTCACCGCGGTGGGCGGTGCCGTGGTGGACCGTACGCCGGCCTTCGTGAAGGACTGGGCGATCCGACAGTTCGGCACCGCCGACAAGGTGGTGCTGCTGGCCGGGGTCGTGGTCCTGCTGGCCTGTGTGGCCGCCGCGGCCGGGATGCTGGCCGTCCGGCGGCGCGCGGCCGGGGTGGCCGTGGCCGGCGCCTTCGGGGTTCTGGGAGCGGCGACGGCACTGAGCCGCCCCGAGGCGGGTGCCCGGGATGCGCTGCCCTCCCTGGCCGGCGGGGTGGCCGCGGCCGGGGTGCTCCTGCTGCTGGCCACGGCCCTGAGCCGGCCCCGGCCCGCCTGGTGGCAGCCCGGTGCCGGCGGGGCGTGGGCCCTGGACCGGCGCGGCTTCGGCCGGCTGCTCACGGCAGCCCTTGCGGTGTCCGCCGGGGCCGGGCTGGCCGGGCGACGGCTGGGAGCCTTCGGCTCGGCCGGGGCCACCGCGTCCCGGGCCGGGGTGCGGCTGCCACCGCCGGCCTCCCCGGCCCCGCCGCTACCTGCCGGCGTCGAGCTCCGCGTACCCGGCCTGTCCCCGTTCCTGACCCCGAACAGGGACTTCTACCGGGTGGACACGGCACTGGTGGTGCCCCGGGTCGACGCGGACACCTGGTCCCTGCGGATCCACGGCACCGGCGTGACCCGCCCGCTGACCCTGACCTTCGCCGACCTCCTCGCCCGCCCGCTGGTCGAACGGGACATCACCCTGGCCTGCGTGTCCAACGAGGTCGGCGGCCCGTACGTGGGGAACGCGCGCTGGCTCGGCGTACCGCTGGCCGATCTGCTGCGTGAGGCCGGGGTGCGCCCGCCGTCCCGGGGCGGGCCGGCCGATCAGCTGGTGGCGCGCTCGGTCGACGGGATGACCCTGGGCACCCCGGTCGAGGCCGTGATGGACGGCCGGGACGCCCTGCTCGCCATCGGCATGAACGGCGAGCCGCTCCCCTTCGACCACGGCTTCCCGGTGCGGATGGTGGTCCCGGGGCTGTACGGGTACGTGTCCGCCTGCAAGTGGCTGCGCGAGCTGCGGCTGACCACCTTCGCGGAGTACGACGCGTACTGGATTAGGCGGGGCTGGGCAGAGCAGGCCCCCGTAAAGACCCAGTCGCGGATCGACACCCCCCGCCCCTTCGCGAAACCGGCGGCGGGGCGGGTGGCGGTGGCCGGGGTGGCCTGGGCCCAGCACCGGGGCATCGACCGGGTGGAGGTACGGGTGGACGGCGGCCCCTGGCAGCAGGCCCGGCTGGCGGCCCCGGACGGCGTCGACACCTGGCGGCAGTGGGTGTGGGAGTGGGACGCGGAACCGGGCAGCCACACCCTGGAGGCCCGCGCCACGGACGGCACCGGCGCCCCGCAGACCGGCGAGCGGGCCGGCACGGTCCCGGATGGGGCGACGGGCTGGCACACGGTGACGGTCCGCGTGGCGGAGCGGGGCGGGGCCTAGCGCAGGCGGACCGGGAGGGATTCGACGCTGTTGCCGATGAAGCTGGGCTGGTGGGGGAGGGTGGGTTCCGGGGTGGCGAGGGTGAGGTCCGGGAAGCGGGCGAAGAGGTGTTCCAGGGCGATGGTGGCCTCCAGGCGGGCCAGGGGGGCGCCGAGGCAGTAGTGGGCGCCGTGGCCGAAGGAGAGGTTGCGGGCCGTGGTGGGGCGGGTCAGGTCGAAGCGGGCGGCGTCCGGGCCGTAGGCCTCGGGGTCGCGGCCGGCCGCGGTGTAGCCGGCCAGGACCGGGGTGCCCTGCGGGATGACGGTGCCGGCCAGGTCGAGGTCGCGGGTGGGGTAGCGGAACGGGAACCAGCTGACCGGGCCGTCCCAGCGGAGGGTCTCGTCGACCACGTCGTTCCAGCTCGCCTTGCCGGACCGGACCAGGGCCAGCTGGTCGGGGTGGGTGCACAGGGCGCGGACCGCATTGGTGATCAGGTTGAGGGTGGTCTCGTGGCCGGCCACCAGCATCAGGCGCATGGTCCCGATCAGCTCGGCCTCGCTGAGGCGGTCGCCGTCGCTCTCCCGGGCGGCGATCAGCGCGCTGGTGAGGTCGTCGCCGGGGTCGGCGGTGCGGGCCGCGGCGATCGTGCCCATCAGTTCGACGAGCTCGCGGACCGCGGCCATGGCCTCGGCCGGGGTGGTGTCGGTGGCGATGATGACCTTGTTGGACAGTTCGTGGAGCCGCCCGCGGTGTTCGGGGTCCACGCCGAGGAGTTCGCAGATCACGCTCATCGGGAGCGGGAGGGCGAAATGGCGGCGGAGGTCCGCCGTGCCGTCGCCGGTGGCGGCGGCTTCGGCGAGGTCGTCGAGGAGCTCGGCCGTCAGGGATTCGATACGCGGGCGGAGCTGCTCCACCTGGCGGGCGGTGAAGGCGTTGCCTGCCAGGGCGCGGAGCCGCCGGTGGTCCGCGCCGTCCGCGGTGTGCATGCCCTGGGCGTTGGCGAAGACCCGCAGCGGCCACTGCGCGGGGACGGTGCCGTCCTGGAGTCCGGTGAAGTGCCGGGCGTCCTTGGCTACATCGGGGTGGGCGAGGAACTCCCTGAGTGCTTCGTGCCCGAGGACCACGGCGCCCGGTACTCCGCCCGGCAGGACCACCTCCGCCACTGCGCCGCGGGCCAGCAGCTCCGCGTTGAGGGCGTGGGGGCAGCCGCCCGCCGGGTCGATCCGGTGCGGCACTGATTCATCCGTCATTCGGCCAACAGTGCAGGGTGGGCGGCGAATTGGACAAGTCCGTATCCGCACATCCGGGTCAGAACCAGTTGAGGGTGAGGGGGAAGGTGACGGTGGCGGCGGCTCCGGTGCTGTCGGTGGCCGTGGCGGTGATCTGGAGGGTGCCACTGCCCCAGGGCTTGCCGGTGATGCGGCCGGTGGCGGCGTCGATGCTCAGGCCCCAGGGGAGGCCGGTGGCGGCGTAGCGGACCGGGGGTTTGCCGCCGGTGGCGGTGAGGCGGATGGTGCAGGTCTGGTTGAAGATGCAGGTCTGGGGGCCGGGGTGGGTCAGCTTCAGGTCCCCTGGTGTCGGGGTGGGGGTGGGGGTCGGGGTGGTGCCACAGCCCGGGGTGGCCTCCGGTGGGAGGGGGATGCGCCAGATCTGGGTGTCGTTCTCCGAACCGGCCAGCAGGGTGGTGCAGTCGGCGTATGTGACGATCTCGCCCTGCGGCTGGGCGGGCAGTGGCACGTCCGCGAGCTTGGCGCCCGAGGTGTCGTACACGGAGGCCGTGTTGGCGCCGACCGGGCCGCCGCTGCGGATGACGTAGGAGGCGCCGGAGGGCGAGAACGCGCCGTCGGTGGCGAAGACCGGGCCCGGGCGGACCGGGGTGAGGGTGTTGACCTGGCCGGGCTGCGGGGGAAGCGGGGCCTTGTACAACTGGCCGGCCGCGCCGATCAGTTTGCTCGCCACGTACAACTGTCCGGTGACCGGGTCGGCGAGCAGGGATTCCGCGTCGTGCCGGCTGTCCGCGTAGGTGAAGCGGTACGAGACCGGGGTCACGGTGGCGCTGGCGAGCTGGTCGGGCTCGGGGAAGCTGTGGACCTGGATCTCGGCGCGGGCACTGAAGTTGTCCCCGATGTCGCCCACCAGGATCACCGCGCGACCGGCCGTGTCCTTGCCGAGGGCCAGCCCCTCCCAGTCGCTGTTGGTGGTGCCGGCGAGGGTGTAGGTGGCCTTGAGGGTGCCGGTCGGCGCGGAACAGTCCACGGCGAAGACCTGGTTGGTGTTGCCGCTGTCGTTCACGGCGTAGAAGACGTTGGGGTGCTTGCGGCTCATGGCGAGACCGCTGATCTCGGTCATGCTGGGTGGCAGGGTGCACTTCTTCTCGGGGGCGAGTGCCGCCGCCGGGGCCGGGGAGGCCGGCGCACCGGTGGGGCCGGTGGGGCCGGTGTTCATCCAGGCGACCGCCGGCAGCGGCCACAGGATCAACGCGAAGGCCGCCGTGGCGAGGACGGCGGCCCGCGGGGGCGTGAGGAGTCGGGACATGCAGCCAATGTGACGAGACGCCAGGGTGAGTGCCAGAGCCGTTCCCCGCCGCTTGAGCATCGTTCGATGCCGGGGTGGCATGGCTCAGCGCGTGACTCTCGGACCGGCGCGTTGCGCCGGGGTGGCATGGCTCAGCGCGCGGGCTCCCGGACCGGCGCGTTGTGCCGGGCGTGGGCGATGAAGGCCCGGGCCGCCCGGCTGAGCGGGCGCCGGGCGTGCGCGAGGCCCACCGGGCGCAGCAGCGGCGGGGTGAAGGAGCGGACCTCCGCCCGGTCGCCGAAGGCCCGTAACACCACGTCCCGGTACCAGATCAGGGAACCGCGGCCGTCCGTCACCCCGGTCACCCAGGCCAGCCGCTCGTCCACCTCCAGACTGGGCACCGGCCGCACGCCGAGGCAGCTGAACATGGCCTCCATCTCGGTGCGCCGCCCGGTCCCCGGGGTGGGGAGCACCATCGGGAGGCCGTCGAGGGCGCGCAGCGGCATCGGATCGGGCAGCCCGCAGCCGAGGGGGGAAATCAGGACGACTTCCCGCTCCTGGATGTAGTGGGTGGAGAGTTCCTTGTCCACCGGCAGGTCGACAAGTGCAAGCTCTGCCCGACCATCGGTGACCGACTGGACCAGGGCCTCCCGTCCGTCGTATTGCTGCAGGTGGACGTCCACGCCGGGGTGGCGGGCGGTGTAGGCCGGGACCAGGTCGGCGGCCAGGTCCAGCGCCAGGGTGGGGGTGGTGACCAGGTTGAGGGTGGTGCGTGCGGTGCTCCCGTGGGCTGTCCCGATGTCGTCGATGGCCTCCACCGCGTTCAGCACGGTCCGGGCCAGCCGGACCACGCGGGTTCCCTCGGGGGTGAGTTCCACCCCTCTGCCGCGGCGGGCGAGCAGGTCCACACCCAGGTCACGCTCCATGGCCTGGACGGCCCTGGACAGGGCGGACTGGGCAACGAAGACCGAGGCTGCCGCGCCGGTGATGGAACGGCAGTCCGCGACGGCGACGAGATAACGAAGCTGCGCGAGTGTGGGGGTCATGCCCGGAAGGTAACGGCGGGACCTTGCAGGTGTAAGGGTCAGCAGGTGAACAACTGACCGCTTCCGGTGCACGCGTGATGCAATGTCGGCGACAAGATATGCCGCTCCGGCATGAGCGCCGCTTGCCGGGTACGCCGGGGCGCGCGCCGGGGCATCACCGCTCCACCGGCATCCGTGCAGGTCAGGGGGCGCGGGCGGGGTGGCGCGGCGGGTCCGGCCGGGCCGTCGGCGGCGGCAGCGGAGCGAAGCCACTGCCTCCGCATGCCCGTTGACAGTGCAGGGCGGCCCCCGCACGATGCATCGCGGTATCAGGGAACTTGACCGCTGCTCAACTCCGGTACCTGGCACGGGCCCCGCTCGCACCCGCGCCTCGATGCCGCTTCCCGCATACCGCACCGCGTACTGCATTGCGCACCGCGTACCGCGCACCGTGTACCGCACCGCACACCGCGTACCGCGTCCCCGCGGCGGCGTCCACGTCCATGGCCCCCCGAACAGCCCATGACATGCGACGTGGCACTGCCACATGTGACACAGCAGAGGAGCATTCGTGATCCCTCAGCCCGCCCAGTCCGCCGCAGCCGCCCCCACGACACCGGCGCGCGACCGAGTCATCGCGCTGAGCCCCTTCACCGAGCCAGGACCGGGGCTGGTGATCACCGCCGAACGCGCCGGTTCCCTGGGGCTCCTCGACCTCGGCCGGGACCCGGCCGCCGCGCACCGTGCCCTGGCCGATCTGGCCCGCTGCCTGCCGGCCGGGAGGTACGGGGTCCGGGTTCCGGCCGGCTGCCCGGTCGGCCCGGCGGAGCTGCCGGCGGCCGTGGACACCGTGCTGCTGGCCGACCCGGACCTGTTCGCCCGGGCCGGGGCGTGGTCGGCGGGCGGGCTGCGCCGGGTCTGGGCCGAGACCACCAGTCCCGGGGAAGCCGCCGAGGCGGTCGCCGCCGGGGCGGACGCCGTGGTCGCCAAGGGGCACGAGGCGGGCGGCCGGGTCGGCGGGGCCACCACCTTCGTCCTGCTCCAGCAGCTGCTCGCGGACCCCGTGGTCACCGTCCCGGTGTTCGCCCTGGGCGGGATCGGCCCGCACACGGCAGCCGCGGCCCTCGCGGGCGGAGCCGCCGGCGTACTGCTCGACGTACAACTCGCCCTGACCGCCGAGGTGGAGCCCGGGCTGCCGGCCGAGGTGGCCGCCGCCCTGCGGGCCATGGACGGCAGCGAGACCCGGCTGCTGGACGGCCACCGGGTGTACACCCGGCCCGGCCTCGGCGGGCCGGACGGGCCGGTGACGGCGCTACTGGGTGCCCGGGGGCTGCGGGAGCAGCTGCTGCCGGTGGGGCAGGACGGGGCGGCTGCGGCCCGGCTGGCCGCCCGGTACCGCACCACCGGCGGGGTGCTCCGCGCCGTCCGCGAGGCCGCGGCGCAGCATCTGGCGGCGGCGGTACGGAGCGCACCGCTGCGCCCGCCCCTGACCGGAGGTCAGCTGCCCGTCGCGCAGGGGCCGATGACCCGGGTCAGCGATCAGGCCGGGTTCGCGGCGGCCGTGGCCGACGGCGGCGGGGTGCCATACCTGGCGCTGGCGGTGATGGAGGGCCCGGACGTACGGCGGCTGCTGGCCGAGACCGCCGAGCGGCTGGCCGGCCGCCCCTGGGGGGTGGGGCTGCTCGGGTTCGCGCCGGCCGAGCTGCGGCGCGAGCAGCTGGCCGCGGTGGCCGACGCCCGGCCCCCGTACGCGATCATCGCGGGCGGCACCCCGGCGCAGGCGGCTCCGCTGGAGGCGGCCGGCATCCGGACCCATCTGCACGTGCCATCGCCCGGGCTGCTGGAGCGCTATCTCGCCGACGGGGCCCGGCGGTTCGTCTTCGAGGGGCTGGAGTGCGGCGGCCATGTGGGGCCGCGGGCCTCCTTCCCGCTGTGGGAGGAGCAGATCGAGCGCCTGCTCGGCTGCGCTGATGCTGATCCGGCGGCGCTGGACGTGCTGTTCGCGGGCGGGATCCACGACGCGCGCTCGGCGGCGATGGCCGCCGCAGCCGCCGGCCCGCTGGCCGAGGCGGGCGCCCGGGTCGGGGTCCTGATGGGCACGGCGTACCTGTTCACCGAGGAGGCGGTGGCCGCCGGGGCGGTGCTGCCGGGCTTCCGGCAGGCGGCCCTGGACTGCACGGACACCGTGCTGCTGCACACCGCGCCGGGCCATGCCACGCGCTGCGCGGCGACCCCGTACGCGGAGACCTTCGAGGCCACCCGGCGCCGGCTCGAGGAGGGCGGTGCCGAGCCGCGCGAGGTGTGGGAGGAACTGGAGCGGCTGAACCTGGGGCGGCTACGGATCGCCAGCAAGGGCCTGCGACACGGCGGCACCGACGGCCGGCCGGTGCCGGTGCCGGAGGAAGTCCAGCGGGCGGAGGGCCTGTTCATGCTGGGCCAGGCGGCGGCGCTGCGCACGAAACCGACCACCGTGGCCGCGCTGCACACGGAGGTCACCGAGGGTGCCACGGAACTGCTGGAGCGGCGGGCCGCGGAACTGGCGGGGGGACCGGGCGGGCTGGCTGCGGGTACGGGCGGATTGGCAGCCGGCGCGGGCGCCTCGGCGGCCGGCACGGGCACCCCGGCCGGCCGAACGGACGGCTCGGCCGGCAGCTCGGGCGGCTCGGCCAGCGGTCCGAACGGCTTGACGGTCGGCACGGGCCGTCTGGCTGCCGGTACGGGCAGCTCGGCAACCGGCACGGACAGCTCGGCCGACGGTCCGGACCGCTTGACGGCCGGCACGGCCGGTCTGTCGGCCGGCACGGACGGGTCGGCGGCCGGTCCGGCCGGGCTGGGGGCCAGGCTCGGGGCTGGGCTGGGGGTCGGCTGCGTCGGCGATGGTGCGGGGGCGGGCGGGCCGCTGGATGTCGCGATTGTTGGCATGGCCTGTGCGTACCCGGGGGCGCCCGACCTGGCCGCGTACTGGTCGGCCGTGCTCGCCGGGACGGACGCGGTGACCGAGGTGCCGGTCGAGCGCTGGGATCCGGCCGTGTACTACGACCCGGACCCGGCCCGCGCCGGCGAGCGGACCCCGTCCCGCTGGGGCGGCTTCCTGGCCCCGCTGCCGTTCGACGCGCTCGCCCACGGCATTCCCCCGGCCTCGCTCGCCGGCATCGAGCCCGTCCAGCTGCTGGCACTGGAGATCTCCGCGCGGGCCCTGTCCGACGCCGGGTACGGCAAGGGGCGCGAGTTCGACCGCTCCCGGACCTCGGTGGTGTTCGGCGCGGAGGCCGGCACCGAGCTGGCGGGGGCGTACGGGCTGCGCGCCCTGCACCCCGCCTACCTCGGCGAACTGCCGCCCGGGCTGGAGGAGCAGCTGCCGCGGCTCACCGAGGACTCCTTCCCCGGCATCCTCGCCAATGTGATCGCCGGCCGGGTCGCCAACCGGCTGGACCTCGGCGGAGCGAACTGCACCGTGGACGCCGCCTGCGCCTCCTCGCTGGCCGCCCTCGACCTGGCGTGCCGGCAACTGCGCGACGGTGACACCGACATGGTGCTGTGCGGAGGTGCCGACGTACACAACGGGATCAACGACTACCTGATGTTCGCCTCGGTACGGGCGCTCTCGCCGACCGGGCGCTGCCGGCCCTTCGACGCGAGCGCGGACGGGATCGCGCTCGGCGAGGGGGTGGGGGCGCTGGTGCTGAAGCGGCTGGCCGATGCGGAGCGGGACGGCGACCGGGTGTACGCGGTGGTCAAGGCGGTGGGCGCGTCGAGCGACGGGCGTTCGCTGGGCCTGACCGCGCCGCGGCCGGAGGGCCAGCGGCGGGCGCTCGAGCGGGCCTACCGGCGGGCCGGGGTGAGCCCGGGCGAGGTGGGTCTGGTGGAGGCGCACGGGACCGGCACGGTGGTCGGCGACAGCACCGAACTGGCCGTGCTGACCGAGCTGTTCACCGAGTCGGGGGCGGCAGCCGGGTCCTGCACGTTGGGCTCGGTGAAATCGCAGATCGGGCACACCAAGTGCGCGGCGGGGCTGGCCGGGCTGATCAAGGCCGCGCGGGCGGTGCATGCGGGGGTCCGGCCGCCGACCGTGCACCTGGAGCGGCCGAACCCGGCGTGGCGGGCGGACACCAGCCCGTTCTGCTTCGACACCGAGGCCCGGCCGTGGCCGGTGCCGGTGGAACGGCGGTTCGCCGGAGTGAGCGCCTTCGGCTTCGGCGGCACCAACTACCATGCGGTGCTGGCGGGTTACGGAGGGGCGGCCGAGCCGGAGCCGCGGCACGGGCAGGAGGCCTGGCCGGCCGAACTGTTCTGCTTCCGCGGCGAGGACCGGCGGGCGGCGGGCCGGGCGATGGCCCGGCTGGCGGCCCGGCTCGAGGAGAACGACGCGGCCGGGCGGCCGTGGGCGCTGCGGGACCTGGCCGGGGAGGCCGCGCTGGCCGCCGGTGCGGAGCAGCCGGGACGCCCGGTGCAGGTGGCGCTGGTGGCGTCCGGGCTCGACGAGCTGGCGGCCCGGCTGGAGCGGGCCCGGGCGTTCACCGCGGGCGACGGGGTCCACGTACGGGCGGAGTCCGCCGATCCGGGCCGGGTCGCGTTCCTCTTCCCGGGGCAGGGCAGTCAACGGCCGGGCATGTTGCGGGAGTTGTTCCTGGCCTTCCCCTGGCTGCGGCGGGAGCTGCTGGACCGGGCTCCGGCGGCGGTCGGTGCGGCGATGTTCCCGCCGGCCGCGTTCACGCCGGAGGACCGGGCGGCCCGGCGGACGGCGGTCACCGACACCCGGGTGGCCCAGCCGGCCCTGGGGCTGGCGGGAGCCGCCGCGCACCTGCTGCTGGGGGCGCTGGGCGTACGGCCGGACTGCACGGCCGGGCATTCGTACGGCGAGCTGACCGCGCTGTGGGCGGCCGGGGTCTACGACACGGAGAGCCTGCTGCGGCTCAGCGCGCGGCGGGCGGAGGCGATCCTCGCGGCGGCGGGGGCGGATCCGGGCGCGATGGCCGCGGTGGCGGCGGCGCCGGAGGAACTGCGGGCGCTCGCCGAGCGGGCCGGGTGCGGGGTGGCGAACCACAATGCGCCGCGGCAGAGCGTGCTGTCGGGGCCGACGGAGGCGGTGGCCGCGGCGGTGGCGGAGCTGCGGGCGGCGGGCCGGTCCGCGGAACCCCTGCCGGTGGCCTGCGCGTTCCACAGCGCGGTGGTGGCGGGGGCGGCGACGGCCCTCGCCGAGGAGCTGGCCGGGACCGCGGTTGCCGACGCCGCCGTTCCGGTCTGGTCGAACACGACGGCGGGCCGGTACCCGGCCGATCCGGCCGGGGTCCGGCGGCTGCTGGCGTCCCAGGTGGCGGAGCCGGTGCGGTTCGTGGAACAGATCGAGGCGATGTACGCGGACGGGGTGCGGACGTTCGTGGAGGCGGGGCCGGGGCGGGTGCTGAGCGGGCTCGTGGGGAAGATCCTGGGCGACCGGCCGCACACGGTGGTCCCGCTGGACGTGCCGGGCGAGCACGGCCTGGTCCGGCTGCTGAGCGCCCTCGCGGAACTCGCGGCGGCGGGAGTGCCGGTGGCTTCGGACGTGCTGTTCCGCGGACGGGCCGTGCCGCTGCCGGAGCGGGCGCCGCGCCGCCCGGGCTGGCTGGTGAACGGCCACCTGACCCGCACCTCCGCAGGCACCCCAGTCCCAGGCGGCCTCCGCCCGGCCACCCGCGTCACGGCGAGCCCGAGCCCCGGCGCGGCCGGGCAGTACGCCACCGCCGGCGCGAGCGCGGCATCGGCGCAGCCGCCCGACGCTTTGGGCGCGGGTGCGCCCGCCGGGCAGGCGGGCGGGGCCGGGGCGGCGGGGCCGCACCCGTACGCCGGCTCGGCCAACGGGGCCACGCCGCCCACACCGGGACAACCCGGCCCCGCCTGGGCCGGGCACCCAGGCGCAGCCCCCTACAACGTGCAAGGCGCGGGGGCGCCCGGCGCACAGGCGGGCGGGGCCGCGCCGGCGGGGCCGTACCCGTACGCCGCCCCGGCCAACGGGGCCACGGTGCCCGCACCGGGACAACCCGGCTCCGGCCGGGCCGGATACCCGGGCGCAGCCCCCTACAACGCGCAAGGCGCGGGCGCGCCCGCCGGGCAGGCGGGCGGTGCCGGGCCGGCGGGGGCGCCCCCGTACGCCGCCCCCGCCAACGGAGCCACCGCACCCGCACCGGGACAACCCGGCCCCGCCTGGGCCGGGGCGCCATACGGCGCGCCGGGCTCGGGCGGCGCGTATCCGTACGCCGGCCCGCCGAACGGAACCCCGGCGCCCGCGCCCGGCCCCGCCTGGGCCCGGCAGCCGGGCGGGGTCGCGCCTTCGGCGCAGCTGAACGGCAGTGGGGGCCCGGCCAGGAGTTCCGCCGGAACGGGTCCGCAGGCCGGTCCGGACCCGTACGGCGCCGGGCGGCGGGAGGAGATCGCGCTCGAGTTCCTGCGCGGGGCGCGGGAGTTGGTGGCCGCGCAGCGGGACGTGCTGCTCGGGCTGCTCGGTGTGGCTGCCGGGCAACAGCCCGGGCCGCTTGACGGCCGGCTGACCGGGCCGGCCCAGGACGGGCTCTGGCATGCCGCCACGGCGGAGCCAGGGGTGCACTCGGATGGGGTCGGCCACCTCGTCCCCGCGGCCGGGGCGCAGCCGGACGGTGACATCTGGGCCGAGCCCGCAAGGGCCGGGGAGTCGGGCGGCGTGCGGCCGGGACCACACTCGGACGGGGTCGGCCACCTCGCCCCCGCGGCCGGGGCGCAGCCGGACGGTGACGTCTGGGCCGGGCTCCGGGCCGGGGCCGCAGAGCCAGGGGCCGGGACGCAGCCGGGGACGCACCCGGCCGGCGACGACTGGGCCGGGCTCCGGGCCGGGCCCGCAGGGGCCGGGGAGTCGGGCGGCGTGCGGCCGGAAGCGGGCTCGGACGGGGTCGGCCGGGTCGCCCCCGCGGCCGGGGCACAGCCGGACGGCGACGTTTGGGCCGGGCTACGAGCCGGGCCCGCAAGGGCCGGGGAGTCGGGCGGCGTGCCGCCGGGGGCGGGCTCGGGCGGGGGCGATCAGTTCGCCCCCGGGGGCCCGGCCGGCGAGGCGGAGTCGGGCGCTCCGCTCATGGACCCCGGGGCGGTCATGGACGTCGTGCTCGACATCGTGCACGCCCGGACCGGGTACCCGCTCGACATGCTGGAGCCCGGCCTCGACCTGGAGGCCGACCTCTCCATCGACTCCATCAAGCGCGTCGAGATCATCGGCGCACTGGCCGACCGCATCGGACTGCCCCGCGGCGAGGACGCCTCCGGCGAGACCGCCGTGGAGGAGCTCGCCCGGATCAAGACCCTGCGCGGCATCGTCGACTGGATCACCGCCCGGGCACCCGGCGGCGGCGCAGCAGCAGCAGCCGCCGAGGACAACCCGGCAGCGGTGACCGGCCCGCCGCCGCTCACCCGGCTGCGGGTCGAGCTCGTCCCGCTCGGGCCCGCGGAGGGCGCAGACCCGGCAACGGTGCTGCACGGCCGTCGGTTCGGCATCGTCGAGGACGGGTGCGGAGTGGCGCCCGCGCTCGCCGGGCTGCTGCGCGCGCATGGCGCCGAGGTGTCGACGGCCGGCGGCGACGGTCAGGAGGACCCGCCGCGGGCCACCGACACAGCCGACGGCCTCGATGGCCTCGTGGACCTGACCGCCCTGCGCCCCGGCCCGCACCCGGTGCTCCCCGACCGGTTCCCCGCCCTCCGGCACGCACTCACCTCCGGCACCGGCCGGCTCCTGCTCGTCACCGGATCCGGCGGCGCCTTCGGACACCGGACCCCCACCCCGGGGCCCGGTGACGGCCCCGACCCCACCCCCGGCGCCGGACTCCACGGCTTCGCCCGCAGCGCCGCGCTCGAGTACCCGGCCGCACTCGTCCGGGCCGTCGACGTCGACCCGAAGGACCAGCCGGAGCGGATCGCCGCCCGGCTGCTGGCCGAACTCTGCGCGGCCGACGGCCCGGTGTCGGTGGGCTACCCCGCCGACGGGCAGCGCCTCGGGCTGCACGGTGTCACCGCCCCGCTCGCGCAGCAGCAGCCGTCCGCCCCACCGCCGCTCACCCCCGACGCGGTGGTCCTGCTGACCGGAGGGGCCCGCGGGATCACCGCCCGGACCGCGCTCGCGCTGGCCCACAGCACCGGTTGCCACGTCGAGCTGATCGGCCGTACGCCGCACCCCTCCCCCGCGCCGGACCGGTTCCCGCACGCGACCGACCGGGTCACGCTGCGAGCGGCCCTGATCGCCGACGGCCTGCGCGCGCCGGCCGAGATCGAGGCGGCTGCCTCCCGCATCCTCGCCGACCGCGAGGTACGGGCGACCCTGGCCGCGCTGGCCGGACCGGCCGCCTCCGTGCGCTACCACTGCGCGGACGTGACCGACGAGGCGGCGGTACGGGCGGTCGTGGCCGACGTACGCGAGCGGCACGGCCGGCTCGACGGGATCGTGCACGGCGCCGGAACCCTGCGGGACGCCCTGCTCCGGGACAAGGAACCGGCCGCGTTCGCCGAGGTGTTCGCCGCCAAGGTGGCCGGCGCCCGCCATCTGGCGACGGCGGCGGCCGAACACGGCACCGCGCCGGCGCCCGGCTTCCTCGCCCTCTTCGGCAGTGTGGCCGGCGTCTACGGCAACCGCGGCCAGACCGACTACGCAGCCGCCAACGACGCGCTGGACACCCTCGCCCACGCCTGGTCCGAGTCCTTCCCCGGCCGGGTGCTGGCCGTGGACTGGGGGCCGTGGGCGGCGGAGGCCGGCGGAATGGTCACGCCGGAACTGGAGCGCGCCTACGCCCGGCGCGGCATCCCGCTGATCGAGCCGGCGGCCGGAGTGGCCGCGTTCCTCGCCGAGCTGGCCGGCGGCCGGGACGTACAGGTGGTCCTGATGGCGGAGGCAGCCGACGGGGCCGGGGCGGAGGGGGACGGCCGTGGCTGAGCTGCGCCGGGGTCCCCGGCCCACGGACGCCGCGATCATCGGCATGGGCGCCGTCTTCCCGGGCGCCGCCGACCTGGCCGCCTACCGGCGCAATCTCCTCGCCGGCACCGACGCGATCGGTGAAGTGCCGCCCGGGCGCTGGGATCCGGAGGTGTACTACGACCCGCAGGGCGCGGCTGGTCCGGCCCGCAGCGACCGGTTCTACTGTCGGCGCGGCGGTTTCGTCGACGGGCTGACCGCCTTCGAGCCGACCCGGTTCGGGATCATGCCGACCGCGGTGGAGGGCGCCGAGCCCGACCAGATGCTCGCCCTGCACGCGACGGCGGAAGCCGTCGCGGACGCCGGCGGCGAGGAGCGGCTGCCCGCCGACCGCTCCCGGATCGGTGTGGTGCTGGGACGCGGCGGCTTTATGGGGGTGGCCACCGCCCGACTGGACCAACGGGTGCGAACCGCCCACCAGTTGGCGCAGACCCTGCGGGAGGTGGCACCCGAGCTGGGCGAGGACCGGATCGCCGGCATCCGGGCGGCCTTCCAGACGGCGCTGGGGCCGGAGCGGCCGGACGCCTCGATCGGTCTGGTGCCGAGTTTCACCGCGGCCCGTACTGCCAACCGGCTGGATTTCCGCGGACCCGCCTACACCCTGGACGCGGCCTGCGCGTCCTCGCTGCTCGCGGTGGATCAGGCGGTGGGGCTGCTGGCCGGCCGGCAGTGCGACGTGGTGGTGGCCGGCGCCGTGCACCACTGCCACATCGCCACGCTGTGGAGCGTGTTCACCCAGCTGCGGGCCCTCAGCCCGAGCGAGCGGATCCGGCCGTTCGACCGGCGCGCGGACGGCACGCTGCTGTCCGAGGGCACGGGGGTGGTGCTGCTCAAACGGCTCGCGGACGCGGAGCGGGACGGCGACCGGATTTACGCGGTCGTCCGGGGCACCGGCGTGGCCGGCGACGGCCGGGCGGCCAGCCTGATGAGCCCGCTGGTGGACGGCCAGGTCCGGGCGCTGGAGCGGGCCTGGCGGGTGGCCGGGCTGGATCCGGGGGCACCGGACGCGCTGGGCCTGCTGGAGGCGCACGGTACGGGGACCCCGGTCGGGGACGCGGCCGAACTGGAAACGCTGGCCCGGGTGTTCGGCGACCCCGGCCAGGCCGGCGGGCCGCGGGTGGGGCTGGGCTCCGTGAAGTCCATGCTCGGGCACACCATGCAGGCCTCCGGCATGGCCGGGCTGATCAAGGCGGCGCTGGCCGTGCATACGGGGGTGCTGCTGCCGACCCTGCATGTGGAGGAGCCGCACGAGGAGTTGGCGCTGACCCGGATGCGGCTGGTGACGTCGACCGAGCCGTGGGAGCGGGGGCGGGGCGCGGCGCCCCGCCGGGCCGGGGTCAATGCGTTCGGCTTCGGCGGGATCAACGCGCACGCGGTATTGGAGGAGGCGCCGGGGGCCCGGGCGGTCACCGCCGCGCCCGTGCGGCGCTTCCTGCCGCTGGGCGGGGCGCGGGCGGCGGCGCCGGGGCCGGGCGCGCGGGACGACGTACTGCTGCTGGCCGCGGACACTCCGCAGGAGCTGGCCGAACGGCTGGCGGCGCGCAGCGCGGGCGAGGGCCTCGGGGCGGGGGTGGACCCGTCCGGCGGGGGGCCGTGCCGGCTGGCGGTGATCGGGCCGACCCCGCAGCGGCTGGCGCTGGCCGCGAAGGCGGTGGCGCGCGGCCGGCCCTGGCGGGGCCGCGGCGAGGTGTGGTTCACGGCGGAACCCCTGCTGGGTCCGCGGGGCGGCGGCGGCCGGGTGGCCGTGCTGTTCCCGGGCCTGGAACCGGAGTTCGCTCCCGCGCTGGACGATGTGGCGGACCGCTTCGGGCTGCCGCGGCCCCGGCTCACGGGTGGCGGCGAGCTGGTGGAACGGGCCCTGGACGCGATCGCGGTCGGCCGGTTCTCGGCACGGGTCCTCGGCCTCATCGGCATCGAGGCGGATCTGCTGGCCGGCCACAGCCTGGGCGAATGGGCGGCCATGGTGGTCGCCGGCATGTACCCGGAGGAGGCCGTCGACCGCTTCCTCGGCTCGCTGCGCCCCGATTCGCTGGAGGTTCCCGACCTGGTGTACGCGGCTCTCGGCTGCGGGTCCCGGCAGGCGGAGGCGGCGCTGCACGGGCTGGACGGGGTGGTGCTCAGCCACGACAACTGTCCGCACCAGTCGGTGGTGTGCGGCGCGCCGGAGCAGGTGCGGCAGGTGCTGGAGCGGCTGCGCGGCGAGGGGGTGCTGGGGCAGGAGATGCCGTTCCGGTCCGGGTTCCACACGCCGATGTGGGAGCCGTATCTGGGGCAGGTGCGGGGCGCGTTCGGGCGGTTGCCGTTGCGGTTGCCGCCCTCGGTGCCGGTGTGGTCTGCGACCACGGGGGCGGCGTATCCGGCCGCGCCGGAGGAGGTGCGGGCGCTGGTGGTACGGCACCTGCTGGAGCCGGTGGACTTCCGGGGGCTGACGCTGCGGCTGTACGAGGAGGCGGGCGTACGGGCCTTCGTGGCGGCGGGCCCGGGCAGCCTGCCGGGTTTCGTGGAGGACACCCTACGTGGCCGCGAGCACGTCGCGGTAGCCACGTCCGGCCCACGGCACTCCGGCCTGGCATCCCTGCGCCGCACGGCGGCAGCCCTCTGGACAGAGGGCCTCTCCCCCCACTGGCCCCTCCTCACCCCCGCTCCGCCGGCCCCCGGGCCCCGGGCCACCGCCCCCGGCCCGGCCCCGGCCCCGGCCGAGCAGGCCCGGCGGCGGGCCGGTGTGCCAGTGCCGTTGGACCTCGGCTCGCCCCTGGTCCGACTGGGCGACGCCCAGCCCGGCCCGCGGCCGTCCGTAGGGTCCGCGGGGCCGGGCGCTGCGGGCGCGCCGGACGTGCCGGGTACAGCGAGCGCAACGCGCGTGCCGGGCCACGCGGGGGTTCCGGGCCAAGCGGGCACACCGGGCGCTGCGGGCCCGGCGGGCCCGGCGGCCGTACCGGGCGCGCCGGGCATGCCCGGCGCCGCGGGGGTACCAGGCAAGGCAGGCGCGCCTGACACGCCACGTGCGCCCAGCGGCGCGACGCGCACGCCGGTCAGGGCCGGGTGGCCGGAGAGTGCGGGCACGCCGGCTAGGCCGGCCCTGCCGGGCAAGGCGGGGGTGCCATGCGCAACCCGCGCTCCGGTGGTGCTGTCCACGGTGGACCTCGGCTCCGAGCCGCCAGCCGGCACCACAGGCCCAGCGCACCCCAGCCCCGGCGGCCCGGCAGGCTCGGCCGAGCCGTCGGCCGGCGCCGCGGCCCCGGCGGACCCCGGCTCTCAGCGTCCGGCCGGTCCGGGCGACCCACGCCCGGTAGGCCTCCCACGCCGGGCTATCCCCGGACTCGGACCCGGCCGCCCGGCCGACGCCGCCGGCCCGGCCGGGCCGGCCGGGCCGTCGGCCGGCGCCGCGGGCCCTGCCGACACCGGCTCCGGGCAGCTGGCCGGTCCGGGCGGCTCGCGCCGGGCCGAGCCCGGCTCCGGCCCCGGTCCGGGCGGCCACGCCGCATGGACCGACCGGAGCCGGCTGCGGTTGTCCCTCCGGGAGTTGCCCTACGTACGCGATCACTGCGTGTATCAGCAGCCCGAGGACTGGCCCGAGGACTCGGATCGGTTTCCGGTCGTGCCCATGACCACCATGCTGGAGCTGGCCGCCGATGCCGCCCGCCGGCTGCACCCCGGCGGCACCCTCGTCGGCTTCGACGACGTCCGCGCCCTGCGCTGGCTCGCCGTGGAACCCGCCACCGAGATCGAGGTGACCGCGCGCCCCGACGGCCCCGGGCGGGTGCGGGTCGCGCTCGGGGACTGCGCCGTCGTGGTGGTGCTGTTCGCGGAGCGGCACGACGCACCGCCGCCGCCCGACCGCACCGGCCTGCGCGACCCCGGCCCCGCCCCCGTCTCCGCCGAGGCGCTGTACCGGGACCGGTGGATGTTCCACGGTCCGGGCTTCGCCGGCGTGCACGAGGTGTCGGCGGTCGGCGCGGACGGCATCCGCGGGGTACTGCGCGCCCTCCCCGCCCCCGGCGCGCTGCTCGACGCCGCCGGCCAGCTCTTCGGGCACTGGATGCAACTCCGGCTGCCCGTGGACCGGTTGGTCTTCCCGGCCTCCGTCGACCGGATCCGGTTCCACGCCCCGCCGCCGGCCCCCGGCAGCCTCGTCCACGCCACCGCCCGGATCCGGGAGGTCCGCGATCTCACCGTGCGCGGCGATGTCGAGCTCACCGACATCGGCAACGGCGGAGCCGTCTGGGCCCGGATCGACGGCTGGACGTACCGGCGGTTCGCCGCCGACGAGCGGGTCTGGCCGATGAAGTTCACCCCGGAGGTGTGCGGCATCGGCGAGCCGCAGCCCGGCGGCTGGTGCGCGGCACGCCGCCGGTGGACCGATCCCGCCTCGCAGGAGCTGGTGATGCGTCGCTACCTGGGCGCCGCCGAGCGCACGGCGTACGAGCGGCTGTCGCCCCGCGCCCGGCCCGCCTGGCTGCTCGGCCGGATCGCCGCCAAGGACGCGCTGCGGCAGCTGCTGTGGGAGGGCGGGGCGGGACCGGTGTTCCCGGCCGAGGTGCCCGTCGGGAACGATCCGGAGGGCCGGCCCGTCCCGCAGGGACCGCTGGTCCACGGGGTCCGGCTGTCGCTGGCGCACAAGGACCGGGTCGCCGTGGCCCTCGCGCACCGCACCCACGCCGTGGGCATCGACGTGGAAGCCGTCACCGCCGACCCGGCGGCCCTGGTCCGGGTGGCCCTCGGCCCGGGCGAGCTGCGGCTGGCCGAGCGGGTCGCCGTGCTGTCCGGCACCGGGCCGGCGGCGGCCCTCACCGCCCTGTGGTGCGCGAAGGAGGCCGCCGCGAAAGCGGAGGGTTCCGGGATCGGCGGCCGGCCGCGCGACTGGACCGTCGTGGACGTCCCGGCCCCGGACAGCCTGCTGGTGGTCTCCCCCGGCGGGCGGCAGCACCTCGTACGGACCTCGGTCCTGTACCCGCTGCCCGGGCAGCCGGCCACCGAGCACATCGTCGCCTGGACGGAGGCCCGCGTCCCGGCCCCGGCCCCAGCACCGGCCCCTTCCCCCATCGACCGCTTACCCGTCACGGAGACCAGCCATGGAATCTGACCGTTCCACTCCCCCGCACACCGCCGAGATCCTCGCCGAGATCACCGCCATGCTCGTGGAGATCGTCGGCGACGAGTTCCTGCTGGCCGAGGAGGTCACCATGAAGACCACCTTCAACGAGGACCTGGCGCTGGAAAGCATCGAGTTCGTGGCCCTCGCCGAGCTGCTCCACCAACGCTACGGACAGCAGGTCGACCTGATGGGCTTCCTCGCCGAGAAGGACATGGAGGCGATTCTGGCCATGTCGGTCGGGGAACTGGTCGAGCACATCGGCCGGGTCACCCATGCCGCGCTGTCCCGCGCACGGCACACGGATCTCCCCACCCCCTCCCCCGCCGCGGCCGGCTGAGCCCGCCATGGCCGAGGTATCCGCCAACGGGCTCCGCTTCCACGTACAGCGGCTGCCCGCCCCCGAGGACGCCGGCTCCGGCCGGCCCGTGGTGGTCTTCCTGCACGGGCTGGTCGTCGACAACCTGTCCTCCTTCTACTGCCCGCTCGCCGTCCCGGTCGCCCGGTCCGGCCACGAGGTGGTCCTCTACGACCTGCGCGGACACGGCCGCACCGAGCGGCCCGCCGCCGGGTACGACAGCGCGACCGCCGTCCGGGACCTCCTCGCCCTCCTCACCGCACTCGGTCTGGCACACCGGCCGGTGCACCTGGTCGGCAACAGCTACGGCGGCACCCTCGCCGTGCACGCCGCGCTCACCCGGCCGGACCTCGTCGCCGGTCTCACCCTGCTCGAACCCCCGCTCAGCGGGGCCTGGGTGGAGAACATGGTCGACACCCTGTCGGCCGCCGCTCTCAGCCTCGAAGACAGCGCGGTCCCGGGCGAGTTGCGCTCGCTGCGGTTGCGCAAGGCCGCCAATCTGACCGCCGTCGCCGATGAGCTCCTCAACCGCACCACGCTCATCGACGACATCGCGGCCGGCCGGACCTTCACCGCGGCCGATTACCGGCGGCTGCGCTGCCCGGTGCTGATCGTGTGCGGGGAACACTCCGAACTGGTACCGGGAGCACTGGAGTTGGAGCGGCACGCGGACCGCTGCGCGGTGGAGGTCCTGCCCGGGCTCGGGCACGACGTACTGAAGGAGAGCAGCGGCGCCCTGCGCAAGGCCGTGCTCGCCCATCTCGACGAGGTGGCGGCCGACGACGGCCGCCGGACGGGGGCTCTGGTGCCGTGAAGGTCCTCTTCGTCGTCCCGCCGCTGGCCGGGCACGTCAACCCGACCGTGGCCGTAGGCTCCGAACTCGCCGCCCGGGGCCACGAGGTGGCCTGGACCGGTCCGGCGGGGGTGCTGTCGGAGCTGCTGCCCGGCCACGCCCGGATCCTACCGGCCGGCGACCTGGCCGGCGGCTCGTACCTCTCCCTGCACGAGCGGTGGCGGGACCTGCGCGGGGTGCGGGCGGTGCAGTTCCTCTGGGAGGAGGCGCTGGTGCCGCTGGCCCGGACCATGGTGCCGGGGGTCACCGAGGCCGTGCGCGCGTTCCGCCCGGACGTGCTGGTCGCCGACCAGCAGGCGCTGGCCGGGCCGGTCGTGGCGCGCCGGCTCGGGGTCCCGTGGGCGACCTCCGCGAGCACCTCGGCGGAACTGACCGGGCCTTTCGAGGGGTTCCCCAAGGTCGGGGAGTGGGTGGCGGATCGGATCGCCGGGCTGCTCGCCGAGTTCAACGACGGGAGCGGGGACGGGGACGCCGGCTGGGACCCGCGGTTCTCGGAGCGACTGGTGCTGGTGTTCTCCACGCCCGAACTGGTCGGCCGGGAGCGGCAGTTCCCCGACCACTACGCCTTCGTCGGCCCCGCCTTCGGCTCGCGTCCGCCCTCCCCCGGCTTCCCCTGGCGGCAGCTCGATCCGGACCGCCGCCGGGTGCTGGTCTCCCTGGGCACGCTCAACCGGGAGGCCGGCGGCCGATTCTACGCCGCCGTGCTCGGCGCGGCCGAGCGGCTGGCCGGATCCGGAATCCAGCTGATCCTGGCCGCGCCCGCCGCCCTGGTCCACAGCCTGGCCGGCGGCCCGCTGCCGGACGGCGTACTGCTCCGGGAGACCGTGCCGCAGCTGGAGCTGCTGCCGCACCTCGACGCGGTCGTCAGCCACGCCGGCCACAACACGGTGTGCGAGACCCTCGCCCACGGGCTGCCGCTGGTCCTCGCACCCATCCGGGACGACCAGCCGATCGTGGCCCAGCAGGTCGTCGACGCGGGGGCGGGGGTCCGGGTGCGGTTCGGCCGGACCCGTGCCGAGGAGCTGCGGGACGCGCTCACCTCCGTGCTGGACGAGCCCGGCCCGCGCCGGGCCGCCCGGCGCATCCAGGCCTCCTTCGCCGCCGCGGGCGGTGCCGCCGCTGCGGCCGACCATGTGGAGAAGCTGATATGACGCCGCCCTTCCGCCCGACCAGGCCGACCACGCCGACCGGGCCTACCGGTTCCGTTCCGTGGGTGTCGCTGGCGCTGATCACCGCGCTCGGCGCCGGAACCGTACGGGCCCGGCGGCGGCTGCGCGCCCTGCCGGTGCTGCCCGCCGCCACCGGCGCCACCCTGCTGCCGCGACCCGCCGGCTGGTACCTGATCACCGCGCCGGGGGTGGAGGCCGACGCGGCCACCTTCCTGGCCGCCTGCGCGTACGCCGACCGGCAGGGCCTCCAGGTGCTCGACCTGATCCCGGCGGACCTCCCCGCCGAGCAGGCCCTCGGGCTGCTGCGCCTGGTGGACCCCGCCGGCTATCCGCAGGACCGGCTGGCGGAGGGCCGGGGCGCCGGGTACGCCGTGCTGGTCGCCGAGGCCGTCCTGGACCGCGCCGGCTCGGGCGACTGGGCGGCAACGGCACCGCGGACCCGGTCCGAACTGCTGGCTCTGGTCCGGCGGTTGAAGGAGTTCGCCCCGGCCGCCACCGGACTGGCCGTCGCCCCCGGGCTGCGCTCCGGCCCGGCCGGCCGGCCGACGGACCGGGCCGGCGAGCTCCGCGCCCAGGGGCTGCCGCCGGGGCCGCTGGCCGGTGCGCAACTCGCCGGACTGGCCGCGCTCGCGGCCGGATGCGTACGGCAGGGCCGCTGGGGTGCGCCGGCCGCGCTCCTGTACTGGCTCCAGCCCTACGCCGTGCTCGGCGGGCGGCGCGGGCCGCTGCGGCCGGCCGATCTGGGCCGGGCCACCGCGGGCCGGCCCTGGCACTCCCTCCGCACGGCCCTCCGTACCGCCACCTCGACCGACACCACCACCGCCGACCCACGCCCGAACGGCGGCACGGCCCCCGCCCCGGACCCTGCCGCCGCATACCGGGCCGAACTGGCCGCCGGCACCGACCGGTTCCTCGAGGCCCGCCGCTGCGACTGCCCCTGGTGCGGCTCCGAGCAGCTCGCCGTCCGCGTCCGGGTGCCGGACCTGCTCCAGGGCAAGCCCGGCCTGTTCGTCCTCGAACGGTGCGGCGACTGCGGCCACGTCTTCCAGAACCCCCGGCTGACCCCGGAGGGTCTGGATTTCTACTACCGGGACTTCTACGACGGGCGCGGCGGCGAGGGCGCGGGCACGGTCTTCGGCCGGCTCGGCGAGTCGTACCGGCTCCGGGCCGAGATGGTCCGGCCCTACGCCCCGCCCGCCGGACCCGCGTCCTGGCTCGACGTCGGCACCGGACACGGGCACTTCTGCAATGCCGCGCGTGCCGTGTGGCCGGACACCCGGTTCGACGGGCTGGACATGGGCGAGGGCGTGCGGGCGGCGGAGCTGCGCGGCTGGGCCGACACCGGATACCAGGGCCAGTTCCCGGAGTTCGCGGCGAAACTGGCCGGCCAGTACGAGGTGGTCAGCATGTTCCACTACCTGGAGCACACCCGCGACCCGCTGACCGAACTCGACACGGCGGCGACGGTGCTCGCCCCCGGCGGCCATCTGGTGATCGAACTGCCCGATCCGGAATCTCGGATGGCCCGGCTCCTCGGACCGGCCTGGCTGCCCTGGTTCCAGCCGCAGCACCAGCACCTGATGCCGGCCGCCAACCTGCGCGAGGCGCTCGCCGACCGCGGGTTCACGGTGCTGGCCGAGGAACACGGCCCGGCGCACCAGGGCAACGACTTCTTCGGCGCGGTCGCCCTGACCGTGACCCGGCTGGCCCCCGATCCGCACAGCCCGTGGGCCGCCGGCACCACGCCGGGGCGCCGTGCGCTGCGGCATGCGGTGCGGGCCGCGTCCCTCCCCTGCTTCGTGGCCGCGGCCGGGCTCGACACCCTCCGCTCGGTGGTCGCCCGGCTCACCGACGGCGGGAACGCCTACCGGATGCTGGCCCGCAAGGACGAGGGGTGAGCGCGGTGGCCGGGGACGCACAGGACCTCGCCCGCCGGGCCACCGCCGACCCGTTGTTCCGGCTGGCCGCCTACGCCCTGGAGGCGGCGCACGGCCGGCCGCCCGCGGCGGTGTGGAGCGCCCCACACGCCTTCCACCTGGGGCCCGGGCTGGTGGCGGCGGCCGGCTGGCCGGTGGCCGCCGCGGCGGCGCCCCGGACGGACGGCCTGGTACGCCTGAGCTCGCTGAGCCATCCCGCGCACAGCTGCGATCTGCCTCTCGAACCGGCGGGCGGCGGGGGCTCGGGGCTGCCGGACGCGGTCCCGGACTGGGCCGCCCGTCCGTACCGGCTGCTGCGGGCGCTGGCGCGGGCGGGGTACGGGACCGGCGGCACGGACCTGCACGTGCAGGGCTCACTCACCCCGGCCGCCGGGCTGGCCACCGAGGAGCCGGCGGACTGCGCGATCGCGCTGGCCGTGGCCGACGTCCACGGGGCCTACGCGGACGGAGCCCACGCCGACGAGGCCCGCGAGGAGCTGGCCCGGCTGATCGACGCGGCCCTCCCCGGCGGGGACCGTGCGCTGCGCCGGGCCGTGCTGTTCGCCCGCCCCGGCCGGGCGCTGCTGCTCGACCCCGCCGGGCCGGCCCGGTCCGTCGCGTTCGACCCGCCCGCCTCCGGCGCACGGCTGGTGCTGATGGCCGTACGCGGGGAGCCCTCGGAGTGGGCCGGGGAGCTGGGGCGGGCCCTGGAGTGTGCCCGGCGGGCCGGGGCGCTGAGCGCCTGGCCTCCCGGGGAACGGCCCGGGCGCAGTGCACTGGTGCTGCTCCCGCAGGACCGGGTGCCGGCGGTTCGGGCCGGGGTCGCGGCGGATTTCCGCGACCGCGGCCGGCCGGTGCCGCGGTTCCTGAACATCGCCGTGGCCGGTGCGGCCCGGCGCGCGGAATAACCCCGTACCACCCAGAAGAACCCAGAACAACCCACAACCACCCTTCACCACGAGGAGTACCTCTGTCATGTCCTCAAGAACACCGAAGCGGGCCCGCTGGTCCGCACTGATCGCCGCGGTGGGCGCCTTCGGCCTGCTGGGTGCGTTCACGGTCGCCAACTCCCAAGCGGCCGACAGCGGTTCACATGCGGCACCCGCCGCCGCGGCGGCCCTCCCGGCGTACGACCACGTGGTGGTCGTCGTCTACGAGAACAAGCAGTACGGCGAGATCATCGGCAGCGCCAACGCCCCGTACATCAACCAGCTGGCCAACAACGGCGCCAGCCTGACCGCCATGAAGGCCCTCACCCACCCCAGTCAGCCGAACTACTTCAACCTGTTCTCGGGCTCCACCCAGGGCATCACGGGCGACGGCTGCTACACCCCGCAGTCGATGACCGCGGCCAACCTCGGCCAGGAGCTGATCGCGGCGGGCAAGACCTTCGCCACGTACAACCAGGGTCTGCCGAGCGAGGGTTCGACGGCCTGCACCAACGGCCAGTATGCACAGAAGCACAACCCCTGGTTTGCCTTCAAGAACGTGCCGCTGAACACCGGGAAGACCTGGACGCAGTTCCCGCAGGGCAACTTCGCGGCGCTGCCGGACTTCTCGTTCATCGTGCCGGACCAGTGCAACGACATGCACTCCTGCCCGGTGTCCACGGGCGACACCTGGACGAAGAACAACATCGACGCATACGCGCAGTGGGCGAAGGCCAACAACAGCCTGCTGGTGCTGACCTGGGACGAGGACAACTTCCTCGGCTCCAACCAGATCGCGACCGTGTTCTACGGCGCGCACGTGAAGACGGGCAAGTACAGCACCGCCTTCAACCACTACAACCTGCTGCGCACCTTCGAGGACCTGTTCGGCACCACGCACGCGGGGAACGCCGCGAACGTCCAGCCGATCGCGGAGGTGTTCGGCACGGGCGGCCCCGACCCGACCCCGACCCCGACGCCCACCCCCACCCCGACCCCCGGTGATCTGAAGGTCACCGACCCGGGGCCGCAGACCTGCAAGTTCAACCAGTCCTGCACGATCCAGGTCACCGCGACCGGTGGCAAGGCGCCGATCCGGTATGCGGCCACCGGTCTGCCCTGGGGCCTGACGATGGACGCCAACTCTGGCCGGATCAGCGGCAAGCCATGGGGCAGCGGCACCATCCAGATCGCCGTCACCGCGACCGACTCGGCCGGTGCCACCGCGAACGCCACCTTCCCGCTCACCATCAACTGGTTCTAGGGAGAGCCGTGTACCTGTCTGCCAGCCGGGCGGCGGACGCCGCCAAGGACATCCCCGCGACCGCCACCGGGCGCCGCGCGGTCCCCGGTACCGTCCTCGCGCTCGGCCTGGTCAGCCTGGTCACGGACATCTCCGCGGAGATGGTCACCGCGGTGCTGCCGCTGTACCTGATGGCAGGCCTCGGCATGTCTCCGCTCGCGTTCGGCGCCCTGGACGGGCTTCACCAGGGCGCCACCGCGCTGTTCCGGCTGGCCGGCGGGCGGGTCGCGGACCGCACCCGGCGCCGCAAACTGGTCGCCGGGGTGGGCTACGGGCTGTCCGCCGCCTGCAAGGCCGGCCTGCTGGCCGTCGCCACGCCCTGGTCGGTGGCGGCGGTGCTGGCCGCCGACCGCACCGGCAAGGGGCTGCGCACCGCCCCGCGCGATGCGCTGATCTCGCTGTCCGCGCCGCCCGAGGAGCAGGGCCGGGCCTTCGGTGTGCACCGGGCGATGGACACGGCCGGTGCGCTGCTGGGCCCGTTGGCCGCGTTCGGGGTGCTGTGGGTGGCGGTGGACGGCTATGACGCCGTGTTCACGGTCAGCTTCTGCTTCGCGGTGCTCGGCGTGGTCCTGCTCGGGCTGTTCGTACGGGAGGCCCCTGCGCCCGCGGCCGTGCGCAGCTCCCCGCTCCCGCCGCTGCGGACCCTGGCCGCCCTGCCGGGTCTGCGCCGGCTGTGCCTGGCCGCCGCCCTGCTGGGGCTGGTCACGGTCAGCGACGCCTTCCTCTTCCTGCTGGTGCAGCGGCGGCTGGAGCTGCCGGCCGCCTGGTTCCCGCTGCTGCCGGTGGGCACGGCGGCGGCCTTCCTGCTGTGTGCGCTGCCGGCCGGCCGGCTCGCCGACCGGATCGGCCGGCAGCGGGTGTTCCTCGGCGGCCACGCCCTGCTGCTGCTCGCCTGCCTGCTGCTGCTCGGCCCGGTGCCGGCCGGTCCGGCCGTCGCCGTGGGGGTGCCGGCCCTGCTCGGGGTGTTCTACGCCGCAACCGACGGGGTGCTGATGGCCGCGGCCGGTCCGCTGCTGCCCGAGGAGCTGCGCAGCACCGGCCTGGCCTGTCTGCAGACCGTCCAGGCACTGGCCCGCTTCGCCGGGTCCCTGCTGTTCGGCGCCGCCTGGACCCTGTGGGGCCCGCACTCGGCGCTGGCGGTCGCCGCAGCGGGGCTGGCCGCCGTCCTGATCACGCTCAGCCTGCTCGCCTCGGCCGGTAAGCTCCGGATCACGCACCGGAGTTGACCGGAGTCGATCGGAGACCCATGCACGACGCCGATGTCTGGAAGACGATCTCTGCCCTGGCCGAGACCTTCGAGGTCCGGGACACCGGGCGGGGGGTGGCACCCGAGGAGCAGTGGACCCTGCAGGTACTGAAGATCGGGGAGGAGTTCGGCGAGGCGGCGCAGGCCGTCATCGGAGTGCGCGGCACCAACCCCCGCAAGGGCACCTCGCACAGCTGGGAGGACGTGCACGACGAGGTGGCAGACACCATCATCACCGCGATGGTGTCCCTGACCCGGATGCGGCCCGATGACGCCCCGGCCTACTTCGCCCGGCAGCTCGCCCTCAAAGCCGACCGCTTCCTGACCCTCCCGGAACCGACGGCCGAGGTCACGCCCGATCAGGCCGACACACCCTAGGCTCGGCGTATGTCCAAAGCTCTGGAAGGCAAGGTCGCCCTGGTCGCCGGCGGCACCCGCGGGGCGGGCCGCGGGATCGCCGTGCAGCTGGGCGCGGCGGGCGCGACGGTGTACGTCACCGGGCGCAGCACCCGGGGCAAGCGCTCGGAGTACGACCGGCCGGAGACGGTGGAGCAGAGCGCGGCACTGGTGACGGAGGCGGGCGGGCTGGGCATCCCGGTGGTGTGCGACCACCTGGTGCCGGAGCAGGTCGAGGCGCTGGTGGGCCGGATCGACGCCGAGCAGGGCCGGCTGGACGTGCTGGTGAACGACATCTGGGGCGGTGAGCTGCTCTTCGAGTGGGAGAGCACGGTCTGGGAGCACGATCTGGACAACGGGCTGCGGCTGCTGCGGCTCGCGGTCGAGACCCATGCGATCACCAGTCATTTCGCGGTGCCGCTGCTGCTGCGCACGCCGGGCGGGCTGGTGGTGGAGATGACGGACGGGACCGAGGAGTACAACCGGTCCACGTACCGGGTGTCGTTCTTCTACGACATCGCCAAGTCCTCGGTGCTGCGGATGGCGTTCGCGCTGGGGCACGAGCTGGGCCCGCGCGGGGCGACGGCGGTGGCGCTGACTCCGGGCTGGCTGCGTTCGGAGATGATGCTGGAGAACTTCGGGGTGACGGAGGCGAACTGGCGGGACGCGACGGACCGCGTCCCGCACTTCGCGATCTCGGAGACCCCGTCGTACGTGGGGCGGGCGGTGGCGGCGCTGGCCGCCGACCCGGATGTGGCCCGCTGGAACGGCCGGTCGCTGTCCAGCGGGCAGCTGGCCCGGGAGTACGGCTTCACCGATCTGGACGGCAGCCGGCCGGATGCCTGGCGGTACCTGGTGGAGGTGCAGGACCCGGGCCGTCCGGCGGACACCACCGGATACCGCTGACCAAGTGATCTTGATAGTGCACGATGAAGTGCGTGCGCATCGAGATCCGGGGCGCGCGGACTTGTTTGGGGGGTCTCATGGAACGTCGTACGGTCCTACGCGGGCTGGCGGGTCTGCCGGTGGGGGCGATGGCTGTGGTCTCCGCCGCCCAGCCCGCCCGGGCGGACTTCTCCACCACGGTGAATCCGTCGGTCAGCTGGGGGACTTGGGAGGGGTGGGGCACGTCGTTGGCCTGGTGGGCCAATCAGCTGGGCCCCCAGGAGGATCTGGCCGATGTGCTGTTCAGCCGGAAGACCGTCCGGTTCCGCGGGCAGGAACTGCCCGGCCTGGGGATGAACGTGGTCCGCTACAACGCCGGCGCCTCGGGGACGAACAGCATCAATGGCAGGACGATGCAGCCCTCGCCGACACTGGACGGCTTCAAGCAGATCGAGGGCTACCAGCTCGACTGGTACTCGGCCGACCCCCGGTCGGCGAGCTGGAACTGGAACGCCGACGCGAACCAGCGCGACATGATGTGGCTGGCCAGGGACCGGGGCGCCGACACATTCGAACTCTTCAGCAATTCGCCGATGTGGTGGATGCTGAAGAACGACGATCCGCGCGGGGCGGCGGACCCGCTGACCTGCAACCTGCAGTCCGGGAACTTCGGCCGCCACGCGGCCTATCTGGCGACGGTGGCGCGGTACGCCCACGATCACTGGGGCATCGACTTCACCTCCGTCCAGCCGGTCAACGAGCCGGGGGCCCGGTGGGGCGGATATCCGGCGGGCTTCATCGGCGGACAGGAGGGCTGCCACTACGACCGGGCCCAGCTGGCCGAGATCATCCGGCAGACCCGCTCCCAGCTGGACGCCCGGGGCCTGCAGCGGATGACGGTGGCCGGTCTTGACGACTGGGGCGTGGGCAGCGCCGTGTACCACTGGAAGAACAACTCCGACTTCAACGCCGCCACCCGCGCGGCCGTGGGCCGGGTGAACGTCCACGGATACGAAGAGAACGGTGACCGCGCCGCGCTGTACAACGCCGTGGCCGCGGACGGCAAGAACATCTGGATGTCCGAGTACGGCGACGGGGACACCAGCGGCCTGCGCCTCGCCGGGAACCTCAATCTCGATCTGCGCCGGCTCCACCCGACGGCCTGGGTCATCTGGCAGATCCTCGACTGGGAGAACTACGGGGCGATCACCCTCACCAACGGGGTGATCGGCGCCGTCAACCCGAAGTACTTCGTCCTGGCCCACTACATGCGCCACATCCGCCCCGGCATGCGGATCATCGACGCCGGCCATCCCGACGCCGTCGCGGCCTACGACAGCGTCAACCACAAGCTCGTCATCGTCGCCGTGAACCACGGCGACGGACAGTGGATCGACTTCGACCTGTCCCGGTTCACCAAGCCCGGTCAGGAAGGCGCCGTCGTCGACCGCTGGGCCACCGGCACGGACACCGGCGGCGAGCGCTACCAGCACCACACGGACACCCTGGTGCGCGGCAACCGGTTCTGGTCCTACTTCAACGCCCGTACCGTGCAGACGTTCGAGGTCTCCGATGTGTACCTGTAGCGGGTAGGGCCCGTCACCCCTCGCAGCCCCCGTCCGGCGGCTGCGAGGGGTGACCTGTGACGGCGGAGCCTAGTTGCGGGGCAGGCGGGCCGCGATGCCGTCCAGGACGCAGCGGAGGCCGAAGGCCCAGGCGGTTTCCGGGCTGTAGGCGCCGACGTTGCTGCCGACCCGGAAGGCCAGCGGGTAGGCGTCGTTGTCCATGACCCGTTCCAGCAGGGGCGCGGTGGTGTCCCACCACTCGTCGTCGCTCTGCCGCCGGTTGTGCTCGGCCGCGTCGAGGGCGGCCCGGACGGTCGCGTGCACGAAGGCGAGGAGGTGGGTGAGCCCGGCGTCCATCTCCACGTCGGGCAGGCCGATGCCCTCGAAGGCGGCGAGCTCACGCTCGTACTTCCCGATCACGCCGGGGCCCATGGGCGGGCGGGTGGCGGCGAGGTCGGCGACCCAGGGGTGCCGGAACAGCAGGTCGCGGTTGTCGTCGGCGACGGCCGTCAGCCGGGTCCGCCAGTCGGCGTCCGCGGGGACCGGCCGGCACTCCATCCGCCCCCAGACCTGGTCGAGCATGAGGTCGAGCAGCTCGGCCTTGCCCGGGACATAGGTGTACAGGGACATCGGGGTGACGCCCAGGGCGGTGGCCAGGGAACGCATGGTCAGGGCGGACAGCCCCTCCCGGTCGGCCAGTTCGACGGCTGCGTCGACCACCGTGTCCACGCTGAGCCCCTGCCGCGGTCCGCGCCGTCCGGCCGGCTCCTGCGCGGGCTCGCGCCACAGCAGCTCCAGCGTGCGGGCGGGGTCTTCCGTACCACTCCGGTCCTTGCTCATGAGCTCTCCCTCTCCCTCTCTCAGGCTCTCTCCGACTTACTCTCTACACCGTATACAGTACAGTGTAGAGAGTAAGCCCGAAACACCCCCGCCGTGAGGAGTTCCGTGCAGATCACCACCACATCGCCGACCGCCGCCGCCGACGGACATCAGGTCATCCAGGTCCGAGGCGCCCGCGAGAACAACCTCGTGGACGTCTCGGTCGACATCCCCAAGCGCCGGCTGACGGTCTTCACCGGCGTCTCCGGATCCGGCAAGTCCTCGCTGGTCTTCGGCACCATCGCCGCCGAATCACAGCGGATGATCAACGAGACCTACACCGCGTTCATCCAGTCCTTCATGCCGAGCCAGGGCCGGCCCGACGTGGACGCCCTGCACAATCTGAGCGCCGCGATCGTTGTGGACCAGGAGCGGATGGGCGCCAACTCCCGTTCCACCGTGGGCACCGCCACCGACGCCTCCACCATGCTGCGGATCGTCTTCAGCCGCCTCGGCACCCCGCACATCGGCACCTCCACGGCCTTCAGCTTCAACACCCCGGACGGCATGTGCCCGCGCTGCGAGGGCATCGGCCGGGTGTCCGACATCGATGTGGACCAGCTGGTGGACCGCGAACTCTCGCTGAACGAGGGCGCGATCACCGTTCCCGGGTTCGCCGTGGACTCCTGGTACTGGCAGATCATGGCCAACTCCGGCTTCTACGACCCGGACCGGAAGCTGAAGGACTTCAGCGAGCAGGAGTGGGCGGACTTCCTGCACAAGCCCGCACTGAAGGTGAAGGTGGGGTCCGGCAACCAGACCTACGAGGGGCTGATCACCAAGATCCAGCGGACGTACCTGTCCAAGGACCGCGAGTCCATGCAGTCCCACATCCGGGCCTTCGTGGACCGGGCGGTGGTCTTCGCCGACTGCCCGGACTGCGGCGGCACCCGGCTCGGCCCGGCCGCACTCTCCTCCCGCATCCACGGGCTGAACATCGCCGAGTGCTCGGCGATGCAGATCAGCGACCTCGCCGCATTCGTCGCAAAGATCGAGGACCCCGGGGTCGCCCCGCTGCTGGCGAACCTCCGCGGCCTGCTCGATTCCCTGGTGGAGATCGGCCTGGGCTACCTCAGCCTGGACCGGCCGGCGGGCACCCTCTCCGGCGGCGAGGCCCAGCGGGTCAAGATGGTCCGCCACCTCGGCTCCTCGCTCACCGATGTCACCTACGTCTTCGACGAACCCACCACCGGTCTGCACCCGCACGACATCCGGCGGATGAACGACCTGCTGCTGCGGCTGCGCGACAAGGGCAACACGGTGCTGGTCGTCGAGCACAAGCCGGAGGTCATAGCGATCGCCGACCACGTGGTGGACCTGGGTCCGGGCGCGGGCACCGCCGGCGGGCACCTCTGCTACAGCGGGGACGTGGCCGGGCTGCGCGCCTCGGACACCCTGACCGGCCGTCACCTCGGGCACCGGGCCCGGCTGCGCGAGCAGGTCCGGCAGCCGCGCGGAACCCTCTCCATCAAGGGTGCGGACCTGCACAACCTCAAGGACGTCAGCGTGGACGTGCCACTCGGGGTGCTGGCCGTGGTCACCGGCGTGGCGGGCTCGGGCAAGAGCTCACTGATCCACGGGTACCTGGCCGGCCGGGACGGGGTGGTGGTGGCCGACCAGTCCCCCATCCGCGGCTCGCGCCGGTCGAACCCGGCGACGTACACCGGTCTGCTGAACCCGGTCCGGACCGCCTTCGCGAAGGCCAACGGGGTCAAGGCGGCCCTGTTCAGCGCCAATTCGGAGGGGGCCTGCCCGAACTGCAACGGCCTCGGCCTGGTGTACACGGACCTGGCGATGATGGCCGGGGTGGCCTCGGTGTGCGAGGAGTGCGAGGGCAAGCGGTTCACCCCGGAGGTCCTGGCGTACGGACTCCGCGGCAAGAACATCAGCGAGGTGCTCGACATGCCGGTGGAGGAGGCGCACGCCTTCTTCCCGACCGGCCAGGCGCGGACGATCCTGGGCCGGCTGCTCGACGTCGGCCTGCCCTACCTGCGCCTGGGCCAGCCCCTCAACACCCTCTCGGGAGGCGAACGGCAGCGCCTCAAGCTGGCGATCAACATGGCCGAGAAGGCCTCGACCTACATCCTGGACGAGCCGACCACCGGCCTGCACCTGGCCGATGTGGACAAGCTGCTGGCCCTGCTGGACCGGCTCGTCGAGGGCGGCAACTCGGTGATCGTCATCGAGCACCACCAGGCGGTGATGGCCCATGCGGACTGGCTGATCGACATCGGCCCGGGCGGCGGCCACGACGGCGGCCGGGTGGTCTTCGAGGGCACCCCGGCCACCCTGGTGGCAACGTCCGACACCCTGACGGCCCGCCACCTCCGGGAGTACGTCGGCTCCTAGCCGCCGGACCACGGCCGGACCGGGTGAACCCCGCCCGCGCGTAATGGCGTTGCGGCCCTGCTCAGGGCCTGGCTACGGTGCCGTCCATGCTGCCTTCCGTGGAAACCGACGAAGAGTGGGACGAGATCGTCCCCGACGAGAACGTGATGCGCCCGGGCGTCGAGCACCTCTGCGGACGGCTCGGGCTCGCCGGCGCCCCGCTCGTCCGCTTCACCGAAGGCTCGCAGCCCGTCTACGCGGTCGGGGAAGAGCACGTACTGAAGCTCTTCCCCGGCGCCGCCGCCGAGGACGGCATCACCGAGGGCCGGGTGCTGACCTTCCTCCAGGACCGGCTGCCGGTCCCGACCCCGCAGGTGCGGAGCTTCGGGCCGTACGAGGCCGGCTGGCAGTACGTCCTGATGTCCCGGCTCCCCGGCGAGGGGCTCGCAGCCGCCTGGCCGCGCCTCCCGCAGGACGCCCGGGAGCGCCTGGTCACCGAGGCGGGCGAGGCCCTGGCCGCACTGCACGCCCTGGACCCGAGCCCGCTGGCCGGCCTGCTGGGGCCCGGCGACTGGGAGGCGTTCCTCGCCCGTCAGCGCGCCGGCGCGGTGGAGCAGCAGCGCGGGCGCGGACTGCCGCCCGGCTGGCTGGAACAGATACCGGACTTCCTGGCCGGCGTCCCGCTGGCGGCCCCGGCGCGGCCCGCCCTGCTGCACACCGAGTTCATGAGCCAACACCTGATGGTGGCTCCGGACGCGTCCCGCCTCACCGGCCTCTTCGACTTCGAACCGGCGATGATCGGAGACCCGGCCTACGACTTCGTCGCGGTCGGCCTGTTCGTCACCCGCGGGGACACCGGCCTGCTCGGCCGCTTCACCAAGGCGTACGGCCGTACGTTCGAGCCGCGTGAGCTCCTCGCCCACACCCTGCTCCACGTGTACAGCAACCTGCCGTGGTACCTGAGGGAGCTGCCCACCCCGGCCGAACCCACCCTCGACGCTCTGGCCGAGAGCTGGTTCGGCACGAGCTGACCCGGCTCGGGCCAGGCTCGCCGGGCGCGCCGGGCCGGCCGACGGGCCGCGGGCGCCGGGTCCCCGACCGTCGGCCCGTCCGCGCCTATGCTCGTCCACCATGGGACGGATCATCCTGCCGGTGTCGGTGTCCCTCGACGGTTTCATCGAGGGACCCGGCCGTGAGCTCGACTGGCACCTGGTCGACGACGAACTGCACACCCACTTCAACGAACAGCTGGCCCCGATGGGGGCCTTCCTCACCGGCCGGGTCACCCACGAGCTGATGGCGGCGTACTGGCCGACCGCCGACGAGGACCCGGCCGCGAGCGGCCCGACCGCGGAGTTCGCGGCGATCTGGCGGGACATGCCGAAGTACGTGTTCTCCCGGACCCTGGAACCGGCCGAGCACACCGCCTGGAACACCACGGTGGTCCGCCGGGTGGACCCGGCGGAGATCGAGGCGCTCAAGGCGGCCCCCGGCGGCGACCTGGCCCTCGGCGGCGCCGATCTGGCGGCCTCCTTCATGCGGCACGGCCTGATCGACGAGTACCGGCTCTACGTCCATCCGGTGCTGCTCGGTGCCGGCAAGCGGCTCTTCCCGGCCGCGGACACCCGCACCCTGCTGCGCACGGCCGGCACCCACACCTTCGGCAACGGCGTGGTCCTGCTGCGCCACCTCACCTGAACCGCCTGCCCCTCAGGCGGTCACCGGGCCGCTGGACACCGGGCCTCTGAGCACCGGGCCTCAGGCCCGGCCGAGCTCCGCGGCACCGAAGGAGACGTCGAAGCGGTCGCACCAGATGGTGACGCTGGTGTAGTCGTCCAGCTTCAGGTCCGCCGGGATCGCGTAGTTCTGGTCGCCCTTGTTTCCCTTGAGCTTGCCCAGGCTGACGTACTTGCCGTCGTCGAACACGCGCCAGCCGGCCACGCCCTCCTTCACCGGGGCATCGGTCAGCCAGACCCGCAGATCCGGGCCGTTGCTGGTGACGAGGTTCTCCAGCCGCAGGGTGCGCGAGCCGTCGGGCAGCCGGACGACCTTCGCCGTGCCCGTGGTGGAGTGCTCGTGGCTGATCAAGTTGCCCTGGGCGACCGTCTGCGGATCGGCAGGCGCACCCGCGGCAGGCGCACCCGCAGCGGGCGCTGAAACAGGAAGGGTCTCCTTGACCGTTTCGTCCTGCCACAGCTTCCAGGGCTCGAACCAGTACAGACCGGCACCCAGCAGCAGCGCCCCCACGATCAGCGCGCCGGTCAACGGCAGCGCCCAGCGCCGCCTTCCACTCCGTGCCACCACAAGATCCTCTCGTCCGGGCCGTTCGTCCGGGCCGTTCTTCCGTGCCACTTGATTCAAGCCGCTGGGCACCCCCATTACCAGGGGCATCGACATGACGAAAGTCTTACGTGTCCTCGCAGACCGCCCGTCCTGCCGACGGGACACGTACGCGGCCTTTAGCCCTTACTGCCAGACGTGCGCGGGAGTTACCGTCTCGTACGACTTCGATCAATCTTGCGCTGCTCGTACGAAAGGAAATTCCCGATGACCACCCTCTTCGACCAGTGGAGCATCCATCCCCACCACTTCTGGCTTCGCGGCAAGCAGCCCGAGAATCCCGTCGTGTTCGACGAGCAGACCTCGACATGGAACGTCTACGGATTCGACGAGGTACAGAAGATCCTCGCAAACCCGAAGACATTCTCGTCCGGAACCGCGGAGCTCCTGGCCGTCGAAGTCGACCCGGAGATAATGGAGGGGAACATCCTCCAGATGGACCCGCCGGACCACCGGAAGCTGCGCAATCTGGTCAGCAGCGCCTTCACCCCGAAAGTGGTCGCCGACCTCGAACCGAAGATCGCCAAGCTCACCCATGAGCTGCTCGACAAGGTGCAGGGACAGGACCGGATCGAGCTGGTCGGCGACCTCGCCTACCCGCTGCCCGTCATTGTCATCGCCGAGCTGCTCGGCGTGCCGGCCTCCGACCGGGACCTCTTCCGGGGCTGGGCGGAGCGGATGATGGAGACCTCCATCGAGCTCCTGAAGGCCGTGTCCAGCGAGGAGCAGGAGCGCGCCTACAAGGAGCAGATGGACAGCATCGCGAAGCTCCGCGAATACCTGCGCGGGCACGTGATCGAACGCCGCAAGCACCCGCGCGAGGACCTGCTGACGAAACTCGTCGAGGCCCGGGTCGACGGAGAGCGGCTCAGCGAGCGCGAGGTGGTGAACTTCGCCTACATCCTGCTGGTCGCCGGGCACATCACCACCACGCTGCTGATCGGCAATGCCGCGCTCCTCCTCGACGCCCACCCCGAGGAGGACGCGCTGGTGCGCGCCGACCGCTCGCGGATTCCGGGCGTCCTCGAGGAAACGCTGCGGTTCCTCACCCCGTTCTCGCTCGCCCTGCGCGCCACCACCACCGAGGTGGAGCTCGGGGGCCGGCGGATCCCGTCGGGTCAGATGATCTACGTCTGGCTCTCGGCGGCCAACCGCGACCCGCGGCAGTTCGAGCGCCCCGAGGTGTTCGACCCGTCGCGCGCATCCCACTCGCACCTCGGCTTCGGCCGCGGTATCCACCACTGCCTCGGGGCGCCGCTGGCCCGGATGGAGGGCCGGATCGTCCTGGACATCCTCCTCGACCGGTTCCCGGTGCTGCGCACGGACCCCGCGACGCCGCCGACCTTCATGCAGGCCGACCACATGACGGGCGCCAGGACCCTGCCGCTGCTCACCCGC
The DNA here is from genome assembly GCF_040296685.1 of Streptomyces sp. NPDC002054. Taxonomy (NCBI): domain Bacteria; kingdom Bacillati; phylum Actinomycetota; class Actinomycetes; order Kitasatosporales; family Streptomycetaceae; genus Streptomyces; species Streptomyces sp. NPDC002054. The sequence goes on along the minus strand of NZ_JBEOXT010000046.1, from coordinate 17,163 downwards.
CGGTGAGCGCGGGGCGGCGCCTCACCCGGCCGGCCCGAGGCGCCGCCCCGGCCCCCCGAATCCTCCGCGGACTTTCACGGACTTTGCGCAATATCTTGCGGAAGCTACGAATCCGGCGAATTCCCGGATAGCTTCGCAAAGTCAATCCCGCACAAAACGGAGGATGCCCGTCATGCAATCCCGCCTGCCATCATTGACCGGCTTACGTTTCATCGCCGCTCTCATGGTTTTCGCGCTCCATGTGACATACCAGAACACCTACATCAGCGGCTCGGCCGGTAAAACGCTCCAGGACGTATTCGCTCGTTCCGGCTTCTACGGGGTGAGTTTCTTCTTCGTCCTGAGCGGCTTCGTGCTGACCTGGTCGGCGCGTGCCGATGACCGGGCGACCAGTACCTGGCGGCGCCGGCTGGTGAAGATCTACCCCAACCACCTGGCCACCATGGCCCTCGCCGCCGTCCTGATGCTGTTCGCGGCCGACGTGTTCACGGCCAAGGGGATAGTCGCCAACCTCTTCCTCGTGCAGTCCTGGACCCCCGACCTCGAGATCTCCAGGTCGATGAACCAGGTCAGCTGGTCGCTCTCCTGCGAGTTGTTCTTCTACCTGAGCTTCCCGCTGCTGTTCCGCGTGATCAACCGGGTGCCGGTGCGCCGCCTGTGGGCCGTCGGCGGGGTGCTCGTCGCCCTGATCCTGGCCGTGCCCGCGGTGAGCGAGGCCGCGATCGGCGGGGTCGCCCTGCCCTATTTCGCCGACGGTTCCCTCTCGTACGAGCAGATGTGGTTCGTCTACCTCTTCCCGCCGGTCCGGGCCCTGGAGTTCGTCCTCGGCATGGTGGTCGCCCGGCTGGTCATGGCCGGCGCCTGGCCCCGCATCGGCCTGCTGCCCGCCTTCCTGATCGCCGCCGCCGGCTACGCGGTCAACCTGCAGCTTCCCTACCTGTTCGGCGTTGCGGGCGTGGCCGCCATCTGGCTCATGCCGCTGATCGCCGCCGCGGCGTCCGCCGACGTGAAGGGCTCCGCCTCACCGTTCCGCGGACGGGTGATGACCTGGCTCGGCGACATCTCGTTCGCCTTCTACATGGTGCACGGCCTGGTCGTGGCCTACTTCTACCGATGGGTCATCGCCGAGTACCAGCCGGCGCCCATCGTCGGGGCAGCAGCCGTCCTGGGCGTGTTCGCGGTGTCGCTGGCGCTGTCCCACGCCATGTTCGTCTGGCTGGAACAGCCCCTGATGCGCCGGTTCAGCACACCGCGTGCGGCCCGGCAGGCCACCGCGCCCGCCGCCGCAGCATCGCGCCCCTTGGCCTCCGTCAAGTCAGGTGACTGACCGGCTACAGGTACGGGTACCGACCGCCGCCACGGGAGAGCAGGCGGTCCGGTTCTGACCGAAGCCGAGGGCAAGAAGCCCGGTGCCGGGACCACCGGCACCGGGCTTCTGCACGTCACATCAGCGGCACAGACGGGCGACGCGCCCGAGCTCGTCCGCCAGCACGGCGGGATCGCGCGGACCGATGTGCGGCGCCTGGAGCGACCGTACGCGGAAACGGTTGTGCGGGGTCGTCTCGTCCGCCGCACGGATCATCAGGTCCTGCAGGGCCGGCGGAATCGCCCGGTCCGCGGAGAACCGCACGTAGGTGCGCGGCACCCGGCCCCAGCGCTCCGGCAGCCCGCGGGCATCGGCCATCGAGATCGCCGCGGACTCGTCGGGCTCCAGGATGTTCAGCAGCGCCCACACCTCGGCGTCCGGCCGGTCGGCGGCCAGCGCATCCTTGGCCGCCGCGAAGAAGGCGGGATCGCCGGAGCGCCAGTTGACCCGGCTCACTCCGAGCTCCGGTGCCGTCCGGACGGCAGGGAGGGTGAACAGGATGCTGGTGGCGGCCTCGGGGGTCGTCATCAGCTGCATCACCGAGGGGTGCCGGGTGGGGCAGAAGGCGGAGACGTACACCAGGTGCGCGAGCAGCTCCGGCACCAGGTTGGCGACCGCGTTGACCGTGGCCCCGCCCAGGCTCTGGCCGACCAGCACGACCGGGCCGTTGCGGTGCGCGCGCCGCACGACCTCGGCCACGTGCTCGGCGCAGTCCCCGAGTGTCACCCCCGCGATGGGCGAGGGCTCGGTGCGCAGGCGTTCGAGATCCTGTGGTGCCTGATAGGAGTGCGGGAGGTAGGCGCCGGCCCCGTGCCCGGGCAGATCGACCGCGACCGCGCGGTACCCCCGCAGGCCCAGTTCCCCGACCAGCGGCGACCAGGCGTAGGAATTGCTGCCCGAGCCGTGCACGAGTACGAAGGTGGGGGTGGCGCCGCGCCGCTGCCCGTCCGCCTGCGCCACGGAGGCCCCGGCCCCCACCGCGGCGACGGCCCCGGCCCCGGCCACCGCCGCCTTGAGCAGACCGCGCCTCAACTGCCCGCGGCCACCGGTCGGTTCACCGCTTTGCCCGTGTGTGTCAGTCATGTGTACGACTCTAGGAGCCGCCGCCCCCATGATCGTCCGAATTCGGCCACGGCGGGGGCCCGGCATCGACCCGGTCGACGAGGAGCATCGCCACGTCGTCGGCCAGCCGGCCGTGGGTGTGGTCGAGCAGTTCCCGGTGCATCCGGTCCAGGAACTCCCTCGGGGTGCTGTCGTGCATCGCCTCCATGGCCTCGGGCAGCGCGAAGAAGTCGTTGTTCCGGTTGCGGGCCTCGATCACGCCGTCGGTGATCAGCAGGAGCCGGTCTCCAGGGACGAACGGATAGCTGTCGGTCGTGCCGGGCGGGCCGTTGAGGAGCTCGTCCATGCCGAGGGGCGGCACCGGGGAGCTGGGCGTCAGGGCACGGACCTTGCCGTGGTGCAGCAGCAGTGGGGGCGGATGGCCCCGGTTGACCACCTCGACCACGCGGCCGTCCGGCACCTGGGCCACCAGCGCGGTGACGAAACCCTCCATGAGCGCTTCCGCGTCGAAGGCCCCGGGCACGGCGGCATCGCGCCGCAGGGCCTCCCCGCAGTGGTTGATGACCTCCACCAGGTCGTCCTCGTAGTGCACGGCCTCCCGGAAGGCGCCCAGGATGACGGCGACCGCCCGGACGGCGGGCAGCCCCTTCCCCCGGACGTCCCCGACGATCATCCGGACCCCGTACCGGGTCTGCACGGCCTCGTACAGATCGCCTCCGATCTGCGCCCCCGTCTCGGCCGCCAGATACATGCTGGCGGCACGCACGGGCCCCAGCCGGGCCGGCACGGGCCGCAGCAGGACCTCCTGCGCGGCCACGGCGATCCGGCGGACCTGCCTCAGCTCGTTCTCCCGGCGGGTGCGCACGGCTCTGCTGGTCATAAAGCTCGCCGTCGACACCAGGAACAGGGCCAGGAAGTTGCCGTAGACCTGCTGGGTGCCCCACGCCTGGTTGTAGGTGGCGGTGGTCACGCTCACGCCCACGGCCAGCCCCGCTGCCGCGAGCGTGCCGACGGGCCCCAGGGTCACGGCGGCCAGGGCCGGGGTCGCGGTGAGGAGCGGGCCCGTGTACAGAAAATGCGCCGGGGTGAGTTCGATGACGACCACCAGCAGTGCGATCGCGAAGGGCAGACACTCCGCGAGGGCGTAGAGGACCCGGCGAGGGCCGCCCTCTCCAGGTCGGGGGGACGGGCGGAAGAGCGACCGCATGGGTCCAGCCTGCCCCTTTGCGCCTCGTTGCGCCCACTCGTCGTCCCCCGCAGGCGTGCGCTCCGCGGCCGGCGGGCAGTCGCCTCCCCATGGACAACGGCACGGCCGGCGGGGCGGCGAACGGGCCGGCCAACGGGCCCGCAGTCTCCCGTCGGGAATTCGACGCCCTCTTCGAGAGGGTACGTACGTGGGGCCGCTGGGCCGCGGCCGACCGCGGAGCCTGGAACCGGGTCACACCGGACCACGTCCAGCGGGCTGCCGCGCTGGTCCGGACCGGCACGACGGTGGCCCTCGGCCTGCCCTGGAACACGCGGCCCGGGCCGGACAACGACCGGCCCGCCCTGCACTACATGTCCGACCTCGGCGATGTGGAGCCCCCGGAACCGGCCGCCCACAAGGACTTCATCGCCGTCGACTACCACGGCAAGGCCGTGAGCCATCTCGATGCGCTGTCCCACATCGCCTACCGGGGGCAGCTCTACGAGGGCCGGGCGGCCCGGGAAGCCGTCGACGCCGGCGGCGCCCGCTTCGGGTCGGTGCAGGCGCTGGGCCCCCTGGTCGCCAAGGGCGTCCTCCTCGACCTGCCCGCCGTCCTCGGTGTGGACTGGCTGGAGCCGGGGTGCGCGGTGCACGCGGCGGACGTGATCGCCGCGGAGCGGGCGCTCGCGGTGACGGTGGACGAGGGCTGCGCCGTACTGCTGCGCACCGGGCGCTTCCGCCGGCGCCGGGAGCTGGGCCCGTGGGACCCCGGCACGGCGAGCGCGGGCTTCCATGTGGACGCCGTGCCGCTGCTGGCCGAGCGGGGTCTCGCGCTGCTCGGCGGGGACGGGGACAGCGACGTACGCCCCTCGCCGGTCGAGGGCCTGCACTCCCCCGTGCACGCCTTGGCGATCACCGCCATGGGGGTGCCCCTGCTGGACAACCTGGAGCTGGAGGCACTCTCCGCTGCCTGCGCCGAGGCGGAGCGTTACGAGTTCATGATCGTCGTGACTCCGCTGAACGTGCCCGGCGGGACGGGCTCGCCCGTCAATCCGGTCGCGATCCTCTGAGACGAACCGCGAGTAAACCGGGAGGAATATACTCAAAAATGCTCCGCTCGAAAGGCGTACACCGGTATCGGGAAGTGATGCAGATGGGGGTCACGGGAGAACAGGCCGGCCCCGCACGCTCCCGTGAGCGCTTCCTGTTGGGCGAGTCGGTCGAAGGCGGCGTGCGGGATCCGATCCTGGCCTCGTGGCAGCGCAGCCGGCTGCTGGGGCTCTCACCGGACCAGACCGAGCTCCCCTACACCGACGACTTCGATCCGGACAGCCGCCTCGTCCGCGCGGCCGAACCGGTGCTCGACCGGCTCCAGTCCCGGTTCGCGGGCAGCAAGATGAACGTCTCGCTCGCCGACGGGAACGGCACGGTGCTGCAGCGCCGCTTCGGCGAACCCTCCCTGGCCCGGACCCTGCCCCCGATCCAGACCGTCCCCGGGTTCGTCTTCGCCGAGCGGGTCGCCGGAACCAACGGCATCGGTCTCGCCCTGGCCGACCGGCAGCTCTGCCAGGTCTTCGGCGCCGAGCACTTCGCCGAACGCTCCCAGTCGAACGCCTGCTCGGCGATCCCCATCCGCAACCAGCTCAGCGGACACATCGAGGGGGTCCTCTGCTTCGGCTATCCGCGCAGCTACGAGGACCCGGCACTGCCCGTCCTGGTCCGCCGGGCAGCCGCGACCATCGAGCGGCGGCTGATGGAGCAGAACTCGGAGCGCGAGCGCGACCTGCTGTGGACGTACCTCGATGCGCGGCTCCGCGCCCGGACCGGGAGCAGCGAGGGAAACGGGCAGCTGGTCGACCTGGCCGAGTCGGCCGGGTTCCCGCTGGACCAGCGCGAGCAGCTGATCCTCAAGGAGAAGGCCACCGAACTGATCGGCGCGGCCCTGCCCGCCGCCGTCGAGGTGTCCCTGCCGCACGGCCGGGAGGTCACGCTCCTGAGCCATCCGGTCACGAGTCGTTCCGGGGTGGCGGGGGTGGTCGTCGAGGCCGTCCTGCCCGGCGACCCGTCGCAGCACCACCTCCCCCTCACGACGCCCCATGCCGGCCACCGGCCGCACGGCCCGGACCACCCTCCCGAGGCACCCCCCGCCCCCCGGGGGCTGGTGCTGGTGGGCGAGCCGGAAGTGGGGAAGTTCGCCGTCGCCGCGCGGCGCCGCCTGGAGCTGCTGGCCGAGGCGAGCACCCGTATCGGCACCACCCTGGACGTCGCCCGGACCGCCCGGGAGCTCGCCGAGATGGCGGTCCCGCGGCTGGCCGACTACGTCACCATCGACCTGCCCGAGGCCGTGCTGCGCGGCGAGGAGTCCGTCGACCCCACGGCCGAGCTGCACCGCACGGTGGTCCACGGGATCCGCGAGGACTGCCCCTTCTACCCGGCCGGGCGGGTGGACCTCAGTCCCGGCACCCCGCACATGCGGTGCCTGGCCGACGGGCAGGCGATCCTGGAACCCGAGCTGAGGTCCGCGGCCGGCTGGATCGCCCAGGACCCCGGGCACGCCGAGCGGATCTTCGCCCAGGGGGTGCACTCCCTGATCACCGTCCCCCTGCTCGCCCGCGGCGTCCTGCTGGGCATCGTCGCCTTCTACCGCTCGGAGGATCCCGCCCCCTTCGGCGACGACGACCGCTCGCTGGCCCAGGAGCTCGCCGCCCGCGCCGCCCTCTGCATCGACAACGCCCGCCGCTACACCCACGAACACACCCTGGCCCTTGCCCTCCAGCGCAGCCTGCTGCCGCGCGGCCTCCCCGAGCAGGACGCCGTCGAGGTCGCCCACCGCTACCTGCCCGCCGAATCCGGAGTGGGCGGCGACTGGTTCGACGTCATCCCGCTCGCCGGAACCCGCGTCGCCCTCCTCGTGGGCGATGTCGTCGGACACGGTCTGCACGCCGCCGCCACCATGGGCCGGCTGCGCACCGCCGCCCGCAACTTCGCCGAACTGGAACTCGCCCCCGACGAACTCCTCACCCACCTGGACAACCTCCTGGTACGCCTGGACCGGGAGGAGGGCGACGAGAACGCCATCGCCGGCAGCACCGGAATCGTCGGCGCCACCTGCCTGTACGCCATCTACGACCCCACCTCGCGGCTGTGCACCATGGCCCGGGCCGGCCACCCCCCGCCCGCGGTCGTCCACCCCGACCACACCGTGACCTTCCCGGACCTGCCCGCCGGACCCCCGCTCGGCCTGGGCGGCCTGCCCTTCGAGGTGGCCGAAATCGAGCTGCCCGAAGGAAGCCGGCTGGTCCTCTACACCGACGGGCTCATCGACGACCGCCACCGCGACATCGACCTCGCCCTCGACCGGCTCCGCCAGGTCCTGGCCGACGCGGACCGGACTCCCGAGGACACCTGCGAAGCGGTCCTCGACGCCGTGGCACCCGCCCACCCCGCCGACGACATCGCCCTCCTCGTCGCCCGCACCCGCGCCCTGCCCGCCGACCGGATCGCCAGCTGGGACCTGCCCGCCGATCCGGCCCTCGTCGGCGACATCCGCGCCGCCGCCACCCGCCGCCTGGCCGAGTGGGGTCTGGACGAGCTCGCGTTCGCCGCCGAACTGATGCTCAGCGAACTGGTCACCAACGCGGTCCGCTACGGCGGCGAGCCCATCCAGGTACGCCTCATCCGCGACCGCACCCTGATCTGCGAGGTCTCCGACGGCAGCAGCACCGCCCCGCACCTGCGGCGGGCGGCCACGACGGACGAGGGCGGACGCGGCCTCTTCCTCGTCGCACAGCTCTCGCAGGCCTGGGGCACCCGCTACACCAGCACCGGCAAGGTGATCTGGGCCGAGTGCGCCCTGGACGCAGCGTGACCCGGCAGCGGCAGACTCGCCCATTGGAGCCACAGCGGGCGCTGACATGTCGGACATATCATGGTGACGCCCAGTAGCATCCCCAGCATGCCCTCCCGCCCCGGTGGCGAACCACTGGTCCGCATCCGCGGTCTCGGCAAGCGGTTCGGCGGCACCGTCGCGCTGGACTCCGTCGACCTGGACGTTCCCGGTGGCAGCGTCCTCGCCCTGCTCGGCCCCAACGGTGCCGGGAAGTCCACCCTCATCAAGGTGCTCGCCGGGGTCCACCACGCCGACGCGGGCGAGGTGTCGGTGGCCGGGCACCCGCTCGGCTCCCACGCCGCCGCCCGGCGCATGTCCTTCATCCACCAGGACCTCGGCCTCGTCGGGTGGATGACGGTCGCCGAGAACATCGCCCTGGGCACCGGCTATCCCCGCCGCCGCGGACTGATCTCCTGGCGGCAGACCCGGGAGCAGTGCGCCGAGGCCCTGCGGACCGTCGCGGGACACCTGGACGCCGACACCCGCGTCGCCGACCTCGTCCCCGCCGAGCGCTCCCTGGTCGCCATCGCCCGCGCCCTGGCCCGCCGGGCCGAGCTCTTCGTCCTCGACGAGCCCACCGCCGCCCTCCCCGCGGCGGACTGCGCCCGGCTCTTCGACGTCCTGCACACCCTGCGCGACCGCGGGCACGGCATCCTCTACGTCAGCCACCGGCTCGACGAGGTGTACCAGGTCGCCGACCGCTTCGCGGTCCTGCGCGACGGCCGCCTCGTCAGCCGGGGTCCGCTCGCCCCGTACAGCCCTGCCCGTCTGGTACGCGACATCGTCGGCCCCGAACCGGCCCACCCCGGCGTCCGCCGCGCCGTGCCCCGCGCGGCAACCGCCGGCGCCGGCGCGCCCGTCCTGAGCCTGGACGGCGTGACCACCAGCGGCACCGGACCGGTCAGCCTGGACCTGCGCACCGGCGAGATCCTCGGCATGGTGGGGCTGACCGGCGCCGGCCACCGGCACCTGGGCCGCGCCCTTGCCGGCGCGCAGCCCCTGCTCGGCGGGCGGGCCCTGCTGGACGGCCGCCCGTACCACCCGCGCACGGTGGCCGCAGCCGTCGCCTCCGGTGTCGGATTCGTGGCCGGCAACCGCCAGGAGGAGGGCAGCGCAGCCGATCTGACGGTGCGGGAGAACTTCCTGGCCAACCTCCGGGCGGCCGGTGTGCCGGCCTGGCGCCCGATCGGTCCCCGGCGCGAACGCGCCGAGGCCACCGCCCTGATCGAGCGGTTCCACGTACACCCCCGCAACAGCGAGGTCCCGATGGCCACGCTATCCGGCGGCAACCAGCAGAAGGTGGTGGTCGGCCGCTGGTTCCCGCTGCCGCTGCGCCTGCTGATCCTGGAGGAGCCGACCGCCAGTGTGGACGTCGGCGCCAAGGCCGCCATCCACGACCTGCTCGACGAGGCGGTGGCCGCCGGCCTGGCCGTCCTGCTCATCTCCACCGATTTCGAGGAGGTCGCCGACATCTGTGACCGCGCGCTGGTGTTCGTCCGCGGGGCGGTGGCGGCCGAGCTGGCGCCTCCGGCCCTGACGGTCACGGAGCTCACCCGCACCGCCTCTGCCATGCCCGCGATCACCGGACCCCCGACGAGCTGATGCCCCCCTCCTCCTCGCCGCGATCCCGGCCGGGTCACCTGCTAAGTCACCTGCGCGGACACTTCCTCGGCACCTACGGCCTGACGGCCCTCACCGTCCTGCTCTTCCTGGTCTTCTCCGTCGCCCTGCCGGACACCTTCCCCACCCGGGACAACGTCTCCTCGATCCTCTTCAACCAGTCGATCCCCGCCCTGCTCGCGCTCGGCGCCACGATCCCCATCGTCACCCGCAAGTTCGACCTGTCCCTCGGTTACGGTCTCGGCCTGGCCCACGTCCTGGTGATGCAGCTCATCGTCAACGGGGGCTGGCCCTGGCCGTGGGCCTGCCTCGTGGTCGTCGTGGGAGGGGCGGTGGCGGGCGCCCTGAACGGTGTCCTCGTCGAGTTCGCCCGGATCGACTCCTTCATCGCCACCCTCGGCACCGGCAGCATGATGTACGCCGTCTCCGGCTGGATCACCGACGGAAGCAGGATCGTCCCCGGTCCGGACGGCCTTCCGGCCGCCTTCACCGGCCTGTACGACTCCCGGTTCCTAGGCCTGCCGCTGCCCGCCTTCTACGTCCTCGCTGTCGCCCTCGCCCTCTGGCTGGTGCTGGAACGGCTGCCGCTCGGCCGCCACCTGTACGTGATCGGCTCCAGCCCCCGGACCGCCGACATCATCGGCATCCCCACCCACCGGTACATCGTCTACGCCTTCGCCGGATCGGGCCTGGTCGTCGGCTTCGCCGGGGTCCTGCTCGCCGCACAGCAGCAGACCGGCAACCCGAGCGTGGGCCTGGACTACCTGCTGCCCGCCTTCGTCGGGGCCCTGCTCGGCTCCACCACCGTCAGACCGGGCCGCGCCAACGCCCTGGGCACCCTGGTGGCCGTGGCCGTCTTGGCCGTGGGCCTGGCCGGCATCGGCCAGCTCGGCGCCCAGTTCTGGGCGACACCGCTGTTCAACGGCGCCACTCTGCTCGTCGCGGTCGGCCTGGCCGGCTACACGTCCAGGCGCCGCCTGCGCACGGGCAGCCCCTAACGCAATGCGCAGCGGCCACCAGCGTCACGTCAGGAGCACCGTGTACCCGAACCGCAGGACCCGAAAGACCGTACGCGCCGCCGCGGCCCTGCTGGCGGCGGCAGCAGCCGTCACCGTCGTCACCGGCTGCGGGGGTGGCCCGTCGAACGGCACCGGGGCGTCGGCCGCCGGCTGTCCGGACGCCCTGGCGAAGGCGAAGGCGGCCGTACAGCGCGCCCAGAACACCGATATGTCCTGGGACGGCCCCACCACCGGCCCCGCGGCGGTCCCCGCCAAGAGCATCGTCTACGTGGCGCAGACCATGACCAACCCCGGTGTCGCCGGCGTCGCGAAGGGCCTCCGGGAAGCGGCGAAGACCATCGGCTGGAACGTCCGGGTGATCGACGGCGAGGGCACCCCGGCCGGCATCCAGGCGGCCCTCAGCCAGGCCGTCACCCTCAAGCCCTCGGGGATCGTCATCGGCGGTTTCGACCCACAGCTCACCTCGCGGCAGGTGGCGCGGGCCCAGGCGGCGGGCATTCCGCTGATCGGCTGGCACGCGGTCCCCGCCCCCGGCCCCAGCACGAACCCCCGCCTCTTCACCAACGTCACCACGAACGTGGAGGACGTGGCGCGGATCAGTGCGGACTGGGTCATCGCCCGGTCGGAGGGCGCCGCCGGAGTGGTCCTCTTCACCGACGACTCGATCCCGTTCGCCAGGAACAAGGCCGAGCTGATCAAGCGCGGACTCGCCACCTGCGCCAGCGTGAAGCTCCTGGCGTACCAGAACATCCCGATCCCGGACGCGAGTCAGCGCACCCCCCAGGAGGTCTCTTCCCTGCTGTCCCGTTTCGGGGACGACTGGACGTACTCCGTCGCCATCAACGACCTCTACTTCGCCGATGCCGCCCCGGCCCTGCGCGCCGCCGGGAAGCCGGGCGCCGGGCCGCCCTTCAACATCGGTGCGGGGGACGGCGATCCCTCCGCCTTCCAGCGCATCAACAGCCGCCGGTTCCAGTCGGCCACCGTCCCCGAGCCGCTCTCCCAGCAGGGCTGGCAGATCGTCGACGAGTTCAACCGCGCCTTCGCCGGCCGCCCGGCCAGCGGCTACGTCGCCCCGGTCCACATCGCCACGGCCGAGAACAGCGCCGGGGCCACGTCCTGGGACCCGGTCGGATACCGGGCGGGGTACGAGAAGATCTGGCGCGGGTAACGGCAGCGCGGGTGGACCCGTGACCAGGCGGCGCCGCCCCGCGATGCCGTCCCCGCGGGGCGCCCATTTCCCGGCCCGTCAAAAACCCCGGCGTTCCCGGCATTCCCCGGCGTTTCGGCCCTTCTATCGGATTCGAGGAAACACGAGAGGGGCGGGGAGCGGAAACCCTACGATGAACTCCATGAGTGCGCTGATCTTCTTCCTGTCGCTCGGCACAGTCTGTCGCGTCACACGATTCATCACCAAGGACACCCTCGCCGCGGGCTTTCGCTCCCGGGTAGCCGACCGTTTCGGCGAAGAATCCCATCCGGCCTACCTGATGACCTGCGGATGGTGCGTCAGCATCTGGGTTGCCGGCGCCGTGACCGCGCTCGCCCACTGGGTCGGCGGGGAAACGTGGTTCCAGGCGGGCGCCATGGCACTCACCCTTTCCTACCTCACCGGCCTGGCCGCCAACTGGCTTGACTGACAGCCACATTGGGAGAATCTTCCATATCGCCGCCGCATATAAGTATGACTATATGGTGGTGAGTGTCAGCGTGCGATGCGCGGGGATAAAAGGTAAAGGGAACGAGCCGGGGACTCGGACCTGCCTCGGTGTTCCCCCGGCCCTTCCCCTTGGCCGGCCGCCGGAGCGGCCGAACAGAAGGAGGAAGACCATGGCATGCAACTGCGGACGCGCCGGCCGGGCCACACTCGTCTACCGGCTGACCCTCCCCAACGGGGTCACGCGCGACTACCCCACGCGGCAGGAGGCCGACGCCGCCAACAGGAGGGCAGGTGGGGGCGGTTCCATCACAGCGGTCCGCCCGTAAGCCCCCTGCCAGCACCCGCCCCCACTCCGGCGGACGCCGGAAAGGTGATACCCCCACCGACAGCCCCTCGACGTACCGGACAGCCGGTGCGCCGAGGTGGCTGCGGCGTTCTGTGACACCCCCGAAAATTGCGGATACCGCGAAGGAATACCCGCAGTTCATCTCGGTGGAGAATCCTTTCTTTCGCGCGTGAGCCCACCAGACTGTCCCGGGAGCGCGAATACTCCCCGGCACGCCAGATTGCAACACCCTGGAAGACGGCGGAAAGGGAAATTTTTCCCTCTCGGAAGAGCGCACCACGGCGCCGCGCGATTCTGGATTATGCGCCTGTCACGCGCCCGGGTGCGCTGAGCCGAACGAGTGGTATTCCGTTCACCTGTCTAGCCCAACACCCCACTCGGAATGCCTACTACTGATATCAGCAGGTGATGCGCCCCGACTCCGCGTGGACCAAGGGCTCCTTCCGGAACTCCGCACCAGTTCTTCCGCGTACGTTCCGAACTAGGCCATACGGGTGAAGGAAATCTCCTGCTTTCGTGGGTCATCCGAAAGGGAGCCATACCATGGCCAGTTCGATCACCACCGTGACCTCGGCACCGGATCCATCCGTCTTCGGCCAGGCGGTCACCTTCACCGCCACCGTCCAGCCGGAAACCCCCGGCGGCCCCACCCCGACCGGCACCGTCGAGTTCCTCGTCGACAGCGTGTCCGTCGCGACGGTGTCGCTCGACATGAGCGGCCAGGCACAGTACACGACCAGCGGTCTGGAGGTCGGTCTCCACGCAGTGGAGGCCAACTACTCGGGCGACGCAGAGTACGACCCGTCCCCGGGGGCAGACACCCAGGAGGTCACCCTCGCGGAGACCACCACCACGCTGGCCTTCGACCCCAACCCCGCCTTCTGCGGCGACACGGTGACCTTCACCGCCCAGGTCACCCCCGTTCCGCCGGGCGCGGGAACCCCCACCGGGTTCGTGTCCTTCATCGTCAGCGACGACGGCCCGGTGCTGAACGCCCCCGTGGACGCGAGCGGGCAGGCACAGGTCAGCATCAGCAACCTGGACGTCGGCTTCCACCAGGCAGCCGCCTTCTACACCGGCGACGCGAGCTTCGACGGGTCGAACTCCCCCCTGACGCTCCTCGTCATCGAGCATGCGCCCGTCTCGGTCGCGGTCTCGGCGGACCCCAACCCGTCGGTGTGCGGCCAGGCCGCGACGCTCTGTGCCACCGTGACGCCGGTCTCCTCGGGCGTCGGCACCCCGTCGGGCTCGGTGACCTTCACCGGCCCCGGCGGGCTCGACGTGACGCTGCCGCTGGACGCGAGCGGCATGGCCTGCGTCACCACGACCACGTTGGAATCCGGCACGGTCACCGTCACCTACAGCGGCGACGAGTGCTACGCCATCGGGACCGGGACCTTCGATGTGACGGTCAGCCAGGCGTCGAGCGCGGTGCTGGTGTCGGTGGACCCCAACCCCTCGGTATGCGGCCAGACCGTCACCGTGTGCGCCCAGGTCATCGCAGTGTCACCCGGCAGCGGCATCCCCACCGGAACCGTCACCTTCACCGGCCCCGGCGGACTGAACGAGACCGTGACACTGGACCCCATCGGCGAGGCCTGCGTCATCACAACCGTGCTGGAAACCGGCGCAGTCACCGTCACCTACAACGGGGACACCTGCTTCCTGTCGTCGACCGGCACCGCGGACGTGACGGTCAACCAGGCGTCGAGCACGGTGGCGGTGTCGGCGAGCCCCCTGTTCTCGGTATGCGGCCAGACCGTGACCGTGTGCGCCGATGTCACCGCGGTGGGGCCAGCCAGCGGCATCCCCACCGGAACCGTCACCTTCACCGGCCCCGGCGGACTGAACGTGACGGCGCCATTGGGCCCCGACGGCACGGTATGCCTCATCACAGACACGCTGGAAACCGGCACAGTCACGGTCACCTACAGCGGGGACGCCTGCTTCGCCGGCTCGACCGGGACCATCAACGTGACGGTCAACCGGGCGCTCAGCACGATGTCGCCGCTGTTGGTGAACCCCAACCCCTCGGTATGCGGCCAGGATGTGACCCTGTGCACCACGGTCACCGCAGTGGCACCCAGCAGCGGCACCCCCACCGGAACCGTCACCTTCACCGGCCCCGGCGGACTGAACCAAACGGCGCCACTGGGCCCCGACGGCACGGCATGCATCACCACAACCGTGCTGCAAACCGGCACGGTTTTCGCCGTCTACAGCGGCGACGAATGCTTCCGGCGGTCGTCGCGCACCGCGCCGGTGACCGTCAACCAGGTGGCCAGCACCACCACCGTGTCCGTGGACCCCAACCCCTCGGTATGCGGCCAGACCGTGAGTGTGTGCGCCGCGGTCTTCACAGCGGGACCCGGCAGCGGCACGCCCACCGGAAGCGTCACCTTCACCGGGGCCGGGCTGAACACGACGGTGCCACTGGAACCCGACGGCACGGCGTGCGTCACCACCACCAGCCTGGAAACCGGCACGGTCACGGCCGTCTACAACGGCGACGGCTGCTTCCTGCCGTCGACGGGCACCGCGGATGTGGCGGTCACCCCGGCAAACAGTGCGGTGTCGGTGTCGGTGAACCCCAACCCCTCGGTATGCGGCCAGACCGTCACCCTGTGCGCCACCGTCACCGCACTGGCACCCGGCAGCGGCACCCCCACCGGAACCGTCACCTTCACCGGCCCCGGCGAACTGAACGTAGCGGTGGGACTGGAACCCGACGGCACAGCATGCGTCACCACCAGCAGCCTGCAAACCGGAACGGTCACCGCCACCTACACCGGAGACGACTGCTTCCTGTCATCGACCGGCACCGCGGACGTGACCGTCGGCCAGGCGTCGAGCACGGTGTCAGTGTCGGTGGACCCCAACCCCTCGGTATGCGGCGAGTCCGTGACCGTGTGCGCCGCGGTCACCGCACTGGCGCCCGGCAGCGGCACCCCCACCGGAACCGTCACCTTCACCGGCCCCGGCGGACTGAACGAAACGGTGCCACTGGGCCCCGAGGGCACGGTGTGCTTCCTCGCAACCGCGCTGGGAACCGGCACGGTCACCGTCACCTACAGCGGTGACACCTGCTTCCTGCCGTCGACCGGCTCACTGGATGTGACGGTCAACCAGGCGGCCAGCAGTGTGTCGGTGTCGGCCGACCCCAACCCCTCGGTGTGCGGCCAGACCGTGACCGTGTGCGCCGCGGTCACCGCGGTGGCACCCGGCAGCGGCACCCCCACCGGAACCGTCACCTTCACCGGCCCCGGCGGACTGAACGAAACCGTGACCCTGGACCCCGACGGCACGGCATGCCTGAACACCAGCAGCCTCACCAGCGGCACGGTCACGGCCGTCTACAACGGCGACTCCTGCTTCGCGGAATCGACCGGGACCTTCGACGTGACGGTCAACCAGGCGTCGAGCACGGTGTTCGTGGGGGTGGACCCCAACCCCTCGGTGTGCGGCGAGTCCGTGACCGTGTGCGCCGCGGTCGTCGCAGTGGCACCTGGCAGCGGCACCGCCACCGGAACCGTCACGTTCACCGGCCCCGGCGGACTGAACGAGACGGTGCCGCTGGACTCCTTCGGCAAGGCATGCGTCACCACGACCGTGCTGGAGACCGGCATGGTCACGGTCACCTACGGCGGGGACACGTGTTTCGCCGGCTCGACCGGGACCGTCGATGTGACAGTCAACCAGGCGGCCAGCACCACGTCGGTGTCGGTGAACCCCAACCCCTCGGTATGCGGCCAGACCGTCACCGTGTGCGCCACCGTCACCGCAGTCGCACCCGGCAGCGGCACCCCCACCGGAACCGTCACCTTCACCGGAGCCGGGCTCAACACAACGGTGCCAGTGAACCCCGACGGCACCGCATGCGTCACCACCACCAGCCTGGAAACCGGCACGGTCACGGCCGTCTACAACGGCGACAGCTGCCTCTCCTCATCGACGGGCACCGCGCTGGTGACCGTCAACCAGGCAGCCAGCACCACCACCGTGGCCGTGAACCCCAACCCCTCGGTGTGCGGCGAGTCCGTGACCGTGTGCGCCACCGTCACCGCTGTGGCACCCGGCAGCGGCACGCCCACCGGAAGCGTCACCTTCACCGGGGCCGGGCTGAACACGACGGTGCCAGTGGACCCCGACGGCACGGCATGCTTCACCACCACCAGCCTGGAAACCGGCACGGTCACAGCCGTCTACAACGGCGACGGATGCTTCACCTCGTCGACCGGCACCGCACCGGTGACCGTCAACCAGGCAGCCAGCACCACGTCCGTGTCGGTGAACCCCAACCCCTCGGTATGCGGCCAGAGCGTCACCGTGTGCGCCACCGTCACCGCACTGGCACCCAGCAACGGCACCCCCACCGGAACCGTCACCTTCACCGGCCCCGGCGGACTCAACGTGACACTGCCGCTGGACCCCGAAGGCCCGGTATGCCTGACCACCAGCAGCCTCACCAGCGGCACGGTCACGGCCACCTACAACGGCGACTCCTGCTTCACGGAATCGACCGGGACCGCACCGGTGACCGTCAACCAGGCGGCCAGCAACACCACCGTGTCCGTGAGCCCCAACCCCTCGACGTGCGGCCAGAGCGTCACCGTGTGCGCCACCGTCACCGCAGTGGCACCCGGCAGCGGCACCCCCACCGGAACCGTCACCTTCACCGGCCCCGGCGGACTGAACCAAACGGTGCCAGTGGGCCTCGACGGCACCGCATGCGCCACCACCACCAGCCTCGCCAGCGGCACGGTCACCGCCGTCTACAACGGGGACTCCTGCTTCTCCTCATCGACCGGCACCGCACCGGTGACCGTCAACCAGGCAGCCAGCACCACCACCGTGTCCGTCAACCCCAACCCCTCCGTATGCGGCCAGAGCGTCACCGTGTGCGCCACGGTCACCGCAGTAGCACCCGGCAGCGGCACCCCCACCGGAACCGTCACCTTCACCGGAGCCGGCCTCAACACAACCGTGCCCGTGAACCCCGACGGCACCGCATGCGT
>NZ_JBEOXT010000045.1:0-61334 GCF_040296685.1 Streptomyces sp. NPDC002054 | reverse complement strand
CGGCGGCAGCACCCACGTCACCGTCGCGGGCGACACCACCGCCGCCGTCACCCTCCCGGACCGCACCGACGGCTACGCGCGCGGAGGAGCGAACCGCCTCGCTTCGCTCGGCGGCGGCCTGCTCCGCAGGCCTATGGCCGGCCCTTCGGGCCGGTGTCCTGCGCTTCGCTCCGGACAGGTTCGGGCTTCCGCTTCGCTCCACCCCGAACGGCCCGCTACGCGGGCCTGAGTGACCCCGTTTCACGGGGTGTGGGCCTGCGGCCCGTTGGACGGGTCCGCTTCGCTCCCCCGCCCGGGGTCCTTCCGGCTCCGCCTCCAGGACCAGCCCGCTCCGCGGGCGCCGGCAGCAAGGGTCTGGCCGGGGCGTGGTCTGTTCGTGCCGCCGTGGGGCGCCTCCGCCCTCAGACCCAGTACCCGCCGCAGTCACAGGGCTGGGGCTCCTCATCCGGTGCCAGGGTCAGCGGACCCAGCCTTGCCACCAGTTCCTCGTCGTTCAGGTGCCCTCCGAACCGGTCCCAGCTCGCGATGAACCGTCCGGGCGTGAGTCCAAGGTCGAAAACCGATGTGAACGTCGAGATCATGCAGAAAGCAATCGCGCCGTCGCGGTCGACCGGATCGCTGATCCGAGCCTCCAGGTCGCCCTTCAGCCAGGTGAGCATCTCCAGCGTGGACGCCCCGCCGATCGCCCTCCGGCGCAGCTCCCGCTCGATCTCCTGCTGTCCAGCGCCCCGGCTCATACCCCACCCTTCGAAGAAACCAGCCCGCAAAGTAATGCTTCAAAACTTGGCTCGGCTTGATACGGGAAATGATGGCATGGTGCACTCCGCGATCCCCGCACAGCAGCCAACCCGCTCAGCTGCGATCTCTCGCCTTCGTGTCAGTGCGCGACCTGCGCGTCTCTCACCAGTCGACAGTGGATAGGCCCCGTTCTCTCACTTCCGTGACAGTCAGAACGAACATCAAAAAGCCCCGCTGACCTGCGCCTGAGTCCCTTCACGGGCAGGTCCGCCACTGTCACCCGCCCCACTGACACGAAGCCGAGAGGTCGAAGGCGGCGTATTGATCAGAAACTCAAAGGGGTCTCGTCCAGGACGTAGCGGACGTGCGGGCCGCCGAATTAGCCGCGGACGATGTGTGGCTGACGCTGGCGCTTATGGAAGAACCTGCGGGTTTCGGCGGCGAGTTCGGCCTGGTTCCTGGCCCGGTGGGTGTGGGGCAGGCTGCGTTTGAGGTCGGCGTTGACCAACTCGTCGGGGTTCAGTTCGGGTGAGTACGAGGGCAGGAAGTGCAGCTCGATCTGGTCCTGGTGGCCGGCGAGCCAGGCCCGGACAGTCTTCGAGCGGTGAGCCGAGTGCCGGTCGACGATCAGGTGGACCTTCCGGTCGAAGTGCCCGACGAGCCGGGCGAGGAAGCGGCACATGACCTTCGCGTCGAAAGACTCGGTGAAGACCATGAAGTGCATCCGGCCGCGGGTGCTGATCGCGGACATCGCGTTCACGGAGAACCGGTTCCGGGTCCGGCGGACGATGGGAGTCGTGCCCTTGGCGCCCCAGGTGCGGCCAGTGATCTGGTCCGAGCGGACCCCGACCTGATCAGCGAAGAGGACCTCGCCGTTCTCCGTCTTCGCCCTGGCCCGGATCGCCGGCCATGTCTCCTCGTGCCAGACCCGGACCGCTTCCGCGTCCTGCTCGACCGCCCGCTTGTCCGGACGCTGGAAGGTCAGCCCCCAACGCTTGAGGTACTTGCCCACCCCGGGCTCGGTGAAGCGGACCCCGTACAGCTTGAAGATCAGCTCGCCTATCTGCCCCCGCGTCCACAGCTGACCCGAAAGTCCCAGGTCAGAGGGGATGTGATCAAGGACAGCCTGTCGAACGGCGGCCTGCTCAGCCTCCGACAGGACCTGGTGCTCACCCACGCGACGGCCTCGTGGGCGGGACAGCAGTGCGTCCCGGCCGCCGGCCTGCCACTTCGCCCACCAGTTGTCCACGGCCTTCACCGACACCTTGAACAGGGCGGCAACCTCCACCCGGTCCCGGCCCTCCACCAGCGCGGACACCGCCAGCAACCGCGCGGCCTCCTGCGCATCCCGCGACCAGGCCCGCGCATCCCCCACCAGATAACTCACACACCGTCAACGAGCGTGAACCCAAAGCGTTTCGGATCAATACAACCCACGCCGCATCCAGAAGCGGCTCGGCTACCTCAGCCCGATCGAGTTCGAGGAGAAGCACTACGCCGACCAGGCAACGACCGAACCAGTGAACCTGAAACCACGCCAACCCGCCCTGACCAGGTAGTCAGCACCTCCCGCACAGCGGGGGAACCTCAAGGGGCGGTCTGACGCAGCGCTGGTGCGTACGGGTGATCAGCGACCACAGCTCGGGATGCGTGGGGCGTGGCGCCTATAACGTGCAGCCATGGAATACACTCCTATGCCCGAGCCTCTGCGCCGTGCGGTCAACCAGCTGGTGTCTGAAGCGGTCGAGCGCTGCCAAGAAGTCATGACCTTTTCCGCTCCGGACGTCGTGCACGACTGGAAGCGGATGACGCTGTACCGGGCCACGGACGCGGCGGACACCATGGTCGGCGTGTCCATGCTGATTGCTGCGTACTGCGAGCACACCGGCATGGCTCCGGAGACACTGCGGGGTTACCTCCAGCTCGGCCAGCAGCACAGCCGCGCCGATGGGCCGCAGGAGGAAGACCGGGCGCACCTGGCGAGTCTTTTGGGGCAGGCGGCGCCCGCCGGCAGTGACGAGCCGGGGGTGCTGTCCGACCGCGGGCGTGTGAGGCGGATGGCTTTGTTCACGGGTCGTGAAGTCTGTTCTTCGTGACTTCGGGGGGCACCCGCCGAGGCGATTGCCGATGTGCACGAGAACGGAAGGCAGCTCGTCACCGGGGACGTTGGGCGGCGTTGGAGCCGCACTGCCGGTCACCTGACTCCGTAGCCAGCGCTTCTGTCCCCCCGGTGGCCCGTTCTTTGAGGACGCCGGACAGCCGACACGATTCCCGGCGGTACCTCGCGATGGGGAAACGAGCAGGTCAGGCGCGTTTTCTTTGTTCCGCTTCGCTGCCCTCGCCGATCGCGCCAGCTCCGTCTTAGACGTCGTTTCATTTGGCGAGGCGGCGGTGGCAGATGAGGGCCGCAGCTATGCCGACAAAGGCGAGGAAGTGTTCTGCCTTGCGTTCGTAACGGCGGTGGAGCCGGCGGCAGCCGGCGAACCAGGACACGGTCCTTTCGACGACCCACCGGTGGCGGCCGAGACGTTGGGAGGACTCGATACCCTTGCGGGCGATGCGGTGGCGGATGCCGCGTCTGCGGAGCCATCGGCGCAGATGGTCGTAGTCGTAGCCCTTGTCTGCGTGGAGCTTGGCGGGGCGTCGCCGACGAGGTCCTCGCCGGGACCGGATCGGTAGGATGCCCCGCACGAGCGGTTCAAGACCGAGGCTGTCGTGCATGTTCGCGCCGGAAATGCCCAGCGAGAGCGGCAGTCCGTTCCGGTCGGTGATCAAGTGGATTTTCGATCCAGGCTTGCCACGGTCGGTCGGATTCGGTCCCGTCAGAGGCCCCCTTTTGCAGCCCTCATGCTGACGGAGTCGATCGCGCAGCGCGACCAGTCCAATTCCCCGCGGGCGCCGAGTTCGTCAAGGATGACGCGGTGGAGCCGGGCCCAGACCCGGGCCCGGCTCCACTGGGCGAAGCGTCGGTAGACCGTTTGCCAGCTCGGGCCGAACACCGGTGGCAGCTGCCGCCAGGTGCAGCCCGAGGTGGCCACGAAGATGATCGCGGCCAATGCTTCGCGGTCACCCGCTCGACGCCGGCCGCCACCCTGCGGACGTATGACCTCCGTCGGCGGTACCACCCGCCGGAACAGCACCCACAACTCGTCCGGCACCAGCCGCTCAGCCAAATCCGTCATGCACGGTTCAACGAACGATCACGCCATAAGAAACGACGTCTTAGGGTGTTCACGAACGTACGCTGTCCAGGCGCTCTGCCTTCTGTGCGCTTGCCGTGCTCACATGTGGATGTAGTTGGTGATGTTGCCGGTGCTGAAGTTGATCAGGCCACCGCAGGCGAGCAGGCAGTATCCGGGGATGGTGCTGGGTGGAGTGGGTGCGGCCGTGACTTCGACAGTCGTGGTGCCGTTGGAGGCATCGCACGTCTCGTTGCCGTTGTAGGCGGCAGTGATCGTGTGCGTGCCGGCGGTGAAGGTGGTGCTGAAGTCGGCCTGGCCGCTGGGGGTCACGGGCACCGTGGCCAGCAGGTTGCCGCCGTCGAAGAACGTCACGCCCAGACCGCCGCCGGGGTCGGATGCGCAGGCGACCGATGCGTGCAGTTGCACCGGCGCGCCCACGGTGGTGGTCTGCGGAGTGGCCGTCACCGTGGTGTTCGACGCCACGGCCGCAGCGGACGATGCCAGCCCCACCACGGCCGCCAGCGCGGCGGTGATGACCAGGTTTCCTCTGCCTCGCGTGATTCTCACCGGTTCAGTTCCTTACGTCGGTGGACGTGGCCCGCAGGGTCGTACGTACTGTGGTGATCTTCACGCTAAGGCGACTTCCCTGCTCCTGTGGGAGGCCGCGCGCAGAGGAACCCGGTTGGACCAGCGGGCCACACCCGCCGGAACGAGGCCGGCGGCGCCTCAGATGCCGGGTGCGGCGACGCGGGTGTAGGTCAGGCCGGCGCTGGAGCCGCCGGGGGTGCTGACGGTCACTGACACCGGACCGGCGGGCCCGGCGGGTGCCGTGGCCGTGATCTGTGTGTCGGAGCTGACCGTGAAGCCGACAACCGTGGCGCCGAAGGTGACTTTTGTCGCGGTGGCCAGATTCGTGCCGGTGAGGGTGACGACCGTGCCGGCGGAAGTCGGTCCACTGACGGGCACGAGGCCGGTGAGTGTGGGAGCGGCGATGTAGGCGAAGGGCACGGGGTTGCTCGTGCCGCCCGGGGTGATCACCGTGATCTGGGTACTTCCCGTACCTGGTGGTGCGGTCGCCGTGATCTGTGTCGATGACACGACGGTGAAGGAGGTGGCGTTCGTGGCGCCGAAGCGGACTGCGCTCGCGTTGAGCAGACTGGACCCGGTCAGCGTCACCACCGTTCCCCCGGACGTCGAGCCCTGGGCCGGGCTGGCATCGGTCAGTACGGGAGGCGCGGCGTAGAAGAAGTAGGCGGCGGCGGAAACGGCACTGGTGCCGCCGGGCGTGGTCACGGTGACCGCGGCGCCGCCGGGGTTTCCGGCCGGCGTCACGGCGGTGATCTGGGTGGCCGAGTTGACGGTGAACGACGCCGCCGGCACACCGGCGAAGCGCACCGCGGTGGCGCCGGTGAACCCGGTCCCGGTGATGGTGACGCTGGTGCCGCCCGATGTCGGACCGTTGTTGGGCGCCACCGCCGTGACCACCGGGACCGCGGCTACGACGTAGGTGAAGGTCACCGCGTTGCTGGTGCCGGTCGGGCTGACGACCGTCACCGCCACCGCGCCCGCGCTGCCGGCGGGCGTGGTGGCGGTGATCTGGGTGGCCGAGTTGACGGTGAACGGGGCAGGGGTGCTGCTGAATCGCACGGAGGTGGCCCCCGTCAGGCCGGTGCCGGTGAGGGTGACGGTGGTGCCTCCGGTGGTGGGGCCTTGGGAGGGGCTGATGGCACTGAGTGTGGGCGGCATGAAGTGCTCCTGCAACGGCCTGGGTTGGGGCCCGGAGTCGGGCACGGCGGTGCCGCCGCCCGGTGGTGAACCGGGCGGCGGCAGGGCGAGTGCTTAGATGCCGGGGCCTGCGACGTAGGTGAAGGCGCCGATGGCCGTGGCCGCGCCAGCCGGGTTGGTGACCACCACGTCCACCGCGCCGGCGGCAGCACCGGGCGGAGTCACCGCCGACAGCGTGGTGGAGTTCACCACGGAGAACGGTGCCACGACGCCGTCGAAGGTGACCGAGCCGGTGGTGTCGAGGTTGGTACCGGTGATCGTCACGGCGGTACCACCGGACGTGGGCCCGGAGGACGGGTTGACCGTGGCCACGGTGGGAACGTCGACGTAGGTGTAGGAGAAACCGTTGTTGGTACCTCCCGCCGTGGTGACGCTCACCCCGACGGAACCCGCCGCCGCACCCGCCGGCACCGTGACGCTGAGCAGGCTGTCGGAGACAACCGTCGGGGTGGCGGGCACCCCGCCGAAGGACACACTGGTCGCGGTCGACAGCCCCACACCGGTGATGGTGATCGTGTTCCCGCCGGCCAGCGGGCCTGACGTCGTCCCCAGCGAGGACTTGAACGGGGCGCCGACGTAGAAGAAGGGAATCGGGTTGCTGGTGCCGCCCGGAGTTGTCACGGTGAGGCCGACCGTGCCGGTACCTGACGGCG
Source organism: Streptomyces sp. NPDC002054 (assembly GCF_040296685.1). Lineage (NCBI taxonomy): Bacteria > Bacillati > Actinomycetota > Actinomycetes > Kitasatosporales > Streptomycetaceae > Streptomyces > Streptomyces sp. NPDC002054. The sequence goes on along the minus strand of NZ_JBEOXT010000045.1, from coordinate 54,976 downwards.
ATACCGCGGTGACCTGGGTCGGCGAGACGTTGGTGAAGCTGGTGGCCGGCTTGCTGCCGAACTTCACCGCGGTGGTGCCGGAGAGGTTCGTACCGGTGATGGTCACCAGCGTGCCACCGCCGGTCGACCCCTGATTCGGAGAGATGGGCATGGAGGGACTCCTTGCTGTCAGAACAGGGACAGAGGACACAGCCGACCGGTGGGACACCCGGGCGCCGGAGACACGACTGGCTGAGCGTCACCGAAGTGCAAGGTGAGTTCCGGCATTCGGGGAAGCCGCTTGAGGGGAGGGGAGGAGGAGCGGCTCGATCAGGCTGCGGGGTCTCGCGGAGTACTCCTGCACACGCCTAAAGGAAAAAACCGGCAGGCGCCGCCATTACCACGATCCCCCGGATATGGGATGGGCGGCCCACCGGTTGCTGATTCAAGTGACCCATACGGGTGTATCGCCGACAAGATGCCAACTCCATTTGTCACCCGTATGGAGGAGCGCACACCCGGAGAAGGGGCGAGTGTTGGCGAAGGCCCAGTGCGGGCGGAACGTTTCTTCGCGGTCAGGAAGTTTTCGGCTCATCATGTGATGAGCTCGCCCGGGCGCGACTCCCGGTGACCGGGTCCGACAACCGACCAGTCGGTGCCGCATAAGCGACACCGACTGGTGATCCAACCCCCCTCGAGGGGGCCCATCGCGACTCCGGTACGCCAGCGGCTCCCTGACCAGCAGAGAGCCGCAGGCCATATCAAGGCCACGCCCCCCGAGAGGGATGGGCTGCCCACCGGTTGGATACTCAATTGACGCAGGATTGTGGAATGTGCCACAAGCATCTGCTGACATCGTCACCCCAATGGAGGGGCGCGCCGCGGGGCGTATCGGGGGCACCATTGGTGGCTCGGACAGCGGTCGCCGTCGGCGGTCCCGTCCCGGGCCTGGCGTCGCCTTCGGGTCGCGGTCCGGTCAGGCGCCGGAACGGGTGGGGTTCGCCTCTGGTGCCAGGCCCATGAGGGTGGCGAGGGCCGTGGCGAGGGCGGCCACGGTGGGGTGCTGCCAGATGAAGTTCCCGGCGAGACGGACGGGGAGTTCGGTTTCGAGGCGGACGCGTAGTTCAGTGGCCAGCAGCGAGTCAAAGCCGAGGGCCTTGAGAGGGGTCTGCGGATCCAGCGTGGTGCTGCCGGTACGCAGGATGGCGCGGATGTGGTCGCCCAGGTAGGTCTCCAGGGCGCTCTGGCGTGCGATGCCGGCGGGCAGGGTTTCGAGGCGGGCGCGGATGCCGGAGCCGCCGGACTCGGGCTTGTCCGGAGCCGGGAGGTCGTCCGGCGCGAGGAGGGCGAAGAGGCTGGAGGCCGAGCCCGTGCGGGGGATCCAGGTTTGCGGCGGACCGGGGATGACGGCCGTCTGGACCCGTTGGTGGGCCAGCAGGGTGTGCAGGGCCTTGATCCCCTCGCGGGTGGGAATGGTCTCGTAGCCGCGATCGGCGAAATCGGTGGCCTGCCCCGTCTCGCCCCAGGGACCCCAGTTGACGGCCAGTGTGGGCAGGCCGCCACGGGTGCGCCAGGTGGCGAAGGAGTCGAGCCAGGCGTTGGCGGCGGCGTACGTTCCCTGTCCGGCGTTGCCCAGCAGGGAACTCATGGAGGAGTACAGGACGAAGAAGTCCAGGGAGTGTCCGGTCGTGGCCTGGTGGAGGTTCCAGGCACCGGTGACCTTGGGGGCCCACACCCGCTTGATCTGGTAGTCGCGGATGGTGCCCAGGGCGGCGTCGCTGAGGACCATGGCGCAGTGCACGATCCCGCGCAACGGCACATCGCCTTCGGTGGCGGCCTCGACGAGCCGTTCGGCGGTGCCGGGCAGGGAGATGTCGCCGAGGACGATCGTGGTCTGCCCGGGCAGGTCTTTGACGGCGCGTGCGGTCTCGAGAGACGGGGACCCGCGGCCGTTGAGGATGACACGGCCCGCTCCCTGCTCCGCGAGCCAGCGCGCCGTGGCGAGCCCGAGACCGCCCAGGCCGCCGGTGACGATGTAGGCGCCGTCGGGGCGTACGACGGGAGGCCCGTCCGGCAGGACGGCGGTGGTCTCTCCCCCGTCGGGGACGGTGAGCACCATTTTGCCGATGTGCCGGGCGCCGGCCATCAAACGGAAGGCGTCGGCGGCCCGATCGAGCGGATAGGCGGTGCACAGCAGTGGTTTGAGGCGTCCCGCGGTGATGTGGCTCATGACCTCGTGCAGCAGTGTGCCGAACAACTTGGGTTGGCGTTGCTGGAGTTCGATGAGGTCGACGGTGGAGAAGGTGATGTTGTGGCGCAGCGGGGCGAGTTTGAGGGGGGCGTCGGCGAGGATGTCGCGTACGCCGAGTTCGACGAAGCGGCCGAACGGGCGCAGCGTTTCGAGTCCGGCGCGGACGGCGGGGCCGGTGAGGGAGTTGAGGACGACGTCGACGCCCTCGCCGCCGGTCGCCTGGCGGGTCTGTTCGGCGAAGTCCAGGGTGCGGGAGTCCATGACGCAGCGGATGCCGGTGCCGCGCAGGTAGCGTCGTTTCTCCTCGGTGCCGGCGGTGGCCAGGACGTCCGCGCCCAGCAGGCGGGCGACGGCGATGGCGGCCAGGCCGGTGCCGCCGCTGGCCGAGTGGATGAGGACGCGTTCGCCGGGGGCGAGCCGTGCGACGCGGTGGAGGGCGTACCAGGCGGTGAGGAACGCCGTGGGCAGTCCTGCTGCCGCCTCGGTGGTGAGGCCGGGCGGGACGGGGGCGACGGCGGTGGCGGGAACGGTGATGAAGGAGCCGAAGGCGCCGCCTTCGAGCTGGGCGGCGACCACGGTGTCTGCGGCGCGGACGTGGTCCACGCCCGCTCCCACGGCGGTGACCTCGCCCGCGCACTCGAAGCCGATGCGGTACGGGGTGAGAGGCTCTGAACCGAGCATGCCGAGGGTGGTCAGGACGTCGCGGAAGTTGAGCCCCGCGGCCTGGACGCGCACCTCTACCTCTCCCTCGGCGGGGTGACGGCGGCCGGTTGCCGCCAGTTCGAGGCTGTCGGGATCGCCGAGGCGTCCGACGCGCAGGCGGAACCCGTCCTGGCCGTACCGGACGACCCGGGTGGTGCGGGCAGTGTGTTCGGCCGGCGTGACGGGGGCGCGGTCGATGCGTGCCACATATCGGCGGCCGGCGCGCAGTGCGACCTCGTCCTCGGGTGCGTCGGCGAGGAGTTCGGCGGCTAGGGCGCGCAGCCCGTGGGCTCCGGGATCGGCGTCGACGAGGGTGGGGCGCAGGCGCGCGTGCTCGATCGCGAGGACACGTGCCACGCCGCGTACGGTGCTGTGGGCGGGGTGGCCGGTCTCGTCCGCCGTGACGGCGCGGGCGTGCCGGGTGACGGTGTACAGGCGCCATGTTCCGGCGTGGTCTTCGGCGGCCTGAGCGAAGGCGAGCAGTCGCCTGGCGCGTTGTTCCGCGCCGTGGGTGGGATCGCTGTCGTCGGCGGACGGGGTGCCGCACAGCATGACGACGCCGCGCCAGGGTCCCGCTCCGGCGGCCAGGTGGTTGCGGAAGACGTCGGCCAGTGCGGCGAGCCCCTCCGTGCTCAGGGGTGTTTCGCGGACCTCCACGTGGGCGCCGGCGGCCCGGAGGAGTTCTGCCAGGCGTCCGGCTTCGCCGTCTCCCTCGTCCACGACGAGCCACGTGCCGGGCGGTGCCTGCCTGGCGCGGGGACGGGGCTCGTGATGCCATCCGAGTTCCAGGAACCACTGGTCGACGTTGGGGCCGTCGGCGGGTGCGCGGCGGGCGAACCGCGCTCCGTCGAGGGCGAGGACCGGCCGGCCTTCGGCGTCCAGGACACGGACGTGTCCGGCGAGGGTGGTCGCGGTGTTCTCGGTGACCCAGGCGTGCGCGTGGACGGCCTGTGAGGGGTCGCCCAGGATGCGCAGGGCGCCGACCTGGACCGGCAGGATGGGCGCGGGTGCGCTGTCGTGACCGGCTCCGGCGACCAGCAGTTGCAGACACAGGTCGAGCAGGACGGGGTGGGGGCTCAGCGCGTGCTCGGGAGTGCGGGCGGCGGGCGGAAGCTGTACGCGGGCCCAGAAGCTGTCCCGGTGGTTGTTGGTGTGCAGGCTGGTGATGCCGGTGAAGGCCGGGCCGTGTTCGAGGCCGCAGGCACGCAACCCGGCGTAGAGGGCGTCCGGGTCGAGCGGGACGGGGTGCTTGCGGTCGAGGTCCGGGACGGAGGCGGCGCGAGCGGGCTGGGGTGTGAGCACACGGCGGGTGACCGCCGAGGCGTGCAGCTGCCAGGACCCGTCGGGCTGGCGGGAGTGGATCTCTCCGGTGGCCTGCTGGGAGGCGGCAAGGGTGAGCGTGGTGCTGATTTCGGTGTCGTCGGTCAGGCGCAGCAGGTCGTGGAAGGCGATGTCGGTGATCTCGATGTCCGTGGTGTCCGCGTTGAGTGCGGTTCGGGCCGTGGTGTGCAGGAGGGCGCAGAAGGCCGCTCCGGGCAGGACGGCGGTGCCGTGGACGCGGTGGTCGTTGAGCCAGGGCAGATGGTGGGCCGGGGCGGCGGCGCTCCAGGTGTGGCGGATCGGTTCGCCTGGGATCTCGGTGTGCCGGCCGGGCAGGGCTCCCGCGTCGGCCGGCTGCGCGTCGCCCGAGGTCCAGTGGCGGGTGCGGTCGAAGGTGATGGTGGGGGCGTCCGTCAGAAGGCCGCCGTCGTACAGGGGGATCCAGTCGACGGTGCCGCCGTCGCAGTGGACTGCAGCGAGCTGGGTCCGCAGGGTGGTGGTTTCGTCCAGTCCGCGGCGCAGTGAGGGCAGGACCAGTGCGTCCGGGGTCAGTTCGGCCAGGCTGTCCGTGAGGGACTGGGTGATCACGGGATGGGGCGAGATCTCGATGTAGATCTGGTGGCGGTCTTGGGCGGCGGCGGCCACGGCGGAACGGAAGCGGACGGGCTGGCGCAGGTTGTCGCACCAGTAGGCGGCGTCCAGGAGAGGGCTCTGGCGGGGGTCCTCGGTCACGGTGGAGTAGAAGGGGATGCGGGGCGTACGGGGGCGCAGATCGATGAGGTCCTGGTGCAGATCGGGCAGGAGAGGGTCGACGTGGTGGCTGTGGGATGCGACGTCGACCGCGATCGGCTGGGCGAGGATCCCGCGCTTGCCCCATTGGGTGACCAGGCGGGCGATCTGGTCGGCGTCGCCGGAGACGACGGTGGTGCCGGGTGCGGCCAGGACCGCCACTGAGACGGCGCCGGTCCCGGCGTCGGCGAGGTCGGCCTCCACGGTGGCCTGGTCCAGGGCGACGCTGGCCATTGCGCCTGTCCCGGCGATGCGCTCCAGCAGTGCCGAGCGGCGGCAGATGACGCGGACCCCGTCGGCGAGGGTGAGTGCTCCGGCCACGACGGCTGCCGCGACCTCTCCCATGGAGTGCCCGATGACGGCGGCGGGCTGGACGCCGTGTGCCTGCCAGGCCGCGGCCAGGGCGATCTGCAGGGCGAAGAGGACCGGCTGGATTCTCGGGCATCCGGTGAGGGGTTCGTCCGAGCGGATCAGCTCCAGGACGGAGAACGCCGCCTCCTGCTGGATGAGGGTATCGGCCTCGGTCAGGGCTTTCGCGAAGGGTTCGTGGTGTGCGAGGAGCCCGCGGCCCATGCCGGTCCACTGGGAACCCTGGCCGGAGAACACCCATACGGGCTGGTGGGGAGCGGTGACATCGGCCGTGCCTGAGACGAGGGCCGGATGGGGCAGGCCCGCGACGAACAGTCGGAGTGCCTCCAGGGTTTCGGCGCGGGAGCGGGCCACGACCGCGAGGCGTCCGCGTCCGGGGCTGCGGCGCAGGGCCAGGGTGTGGGCGACGTCCCGCAGCGGGACGCGTGCCCCGTCCCCCTCCAGCCAGTCTGCCAGGCGGCCGGCCGCGGCCGGCAGGGCCCGGTGGGATCCGGCGGCGACCAGGATCACCTCGGGCGGTGCGCTCTCCGGCCGGCGTGGGGCGGGCAGGCCGGCGCGGCGGCTGGGCCGCGGGGGCTGCTGGAGGATCACGTGGGCGTTGGTGCCCGAGAAACCGAACGAGGAGACCGCGGCCAGCCTGACCGGCTGTCGCCCTGGCCACTGAGTCGGTTCGACCGGGATGAAGAAGCGGGTGGCGTCCGCGGCGATGGAGGGGTGCCAGCCGGTGAAGTGCAGGTTGGGAGGGATGACCCCCTGCTGCAGGCACAGAACGGTCTTGATCAGTCCGGTGATGCCGGCGGCGGGCTCCAGGTGGCCGAGGTTCGTCTTGACCGAGCCGAGGGCGCACGGGGAGAGGCCGTTGCCGTACACGGCTGCCAGGCTGGTGAACTCGGCCGGGTCGCCGACAGGGGTGCCCGTGCCGTGGGCTTCGATCAGTGAGATCTGCGCCGGGTCGACGCCCGCCTGGGTGAGCGCCGTGCGGTAGAGGGCCTGTTGCGCGGTGGACGACGGGGCGGCGAGGCCGTCGGAGCGGCCGTCCTGGTTCACGGCGGACCCGCGGACGAGGGCGAGAATGCGGTCGCCGTCCTTGCGGGCGTCGGTCAGGCGTTTGAGGACGACGGCACCACAGCCCTCGCCGCGGACGAATCCGTCCGCGGCGGCGTCGAAGGTGTGGCAGCGTCCGGTGGGGGACAGCATGCCCATCCTGGTGAAGGATTGGGTGGTGCGCGGGGTGAGCGTGAGGTTGACGCCGGCGGCCAGCGCGAGATCGCACTCCTCGCGGAGCAGTGCCTGGCAGGCGAGGTGGAAGGCGACCAGGGAGGACGAGCAGGCGGTGTCGAGGGCGATGCTGGGGCCGTGCAGGCCGAGGAGGTAGGAGATGCGGCCTGCGGCCACGCAGTGACCGTTCGTCAGGATGGAGCCTTCGAGTTCCTGGGGCAGACCGACGAGCTGGTCCATGTAGTCGTTGTAGCTCAGACCGGTGTAGACGCCCGTGCGGGAGCCGGCGAGCCGGTCGGGAGGCAGGCCGGCGTGTTCCAGGGCCTCCCAGACGACCTCCAGCAGGAGCCTGTGCTGTGGGTCGAGGACGTCGGCTTCTCTGCCGGAGACGCCGAAGAAGTCCGCGTCGAACCCCGAGACGTCGGTCAGGTACCCGCCCTGCCGGTGCAGGGCTTGGGCGTCGGCTGACGTCCCGGCCGCGGGTGCCGGCGCAGCCCGGCCGGGCGGAGGCTCGCCCACCGCGTCACGGCCCTCCATCAGCAGGTTCCACAAGGCGGCCGGTGAGTCGATGTCTCCGGGAAGCCGGCAGCCCATGCCGATGACGGCGATGGGCCCGTTCGCGGGGCGAGAGGGGTACTTGTCCAGGGCCACCACGGGAGTCTCCTAGTCGTCCATGAGAAAAGCGGGTGCATGTGGTGCGAGGAGCTGGGGGCGTTCGAGGAGAGGGAGGCGTGCCACATGGCCGGCGCGACGATCGGGGCGGGGCGCGCCGGAGCGTGTGCCCGCGGGCGGCAGGTGGCCTTCCGGGGCGGGTCTGCGGGAAACCGCGGGGATGCGGGCGGGACCTCGTGCTCCCGCGGGGCGCCGTCGGCTTCGGATCGGCGACGGCCCGCGAGCAGCTGAGCCGGGCCGGCGGAGGAGGGGCTCAGACTTCGGGGCTCCCCAGCAGGATGGCGCTCTTCAGCCCTCCGACCTGGTAGTTGAAGGTGAAGGCATAGTCGAAGTCGAGGGGCCGCGTAGCCGTCCCCGGAACCGGGTCGAAGGTGAGGTTGTCCGCAGGCTCCTCGCAGTTGGCTGTGGGACACACCTGGCCGTGGTTCATCATCAGCAGGGTCAGGGCCACCCCGAGGACGCCCGCGGGTGCGCCGTTGTGACCGAAGCAGCCTTCCTGGGAGGACATGAGCAGATCACGTGACGCGGGGCCGTACAGCTCCCTGATCGCGTTGGCCTCGAACGTCGTGACCACCACGTTGCCGTCGCTGCCACCGTGGATGTAGGGCACCTGGTCGATCTCCCAGGTGTCGCCGAGGCACCGCCGCACCGCCGACACCAGCGCCCTTCCGGTGTCGTCGCAAGCGAGCGGATTGGCAAGGCCGTCCCGCGTGGTGGCCTGCGAGAGGACCTGGCCGTAGAGGCGGCCGCCCCGTGCGAAGGCGTGTTCGCGGCTCTCCATGACGATGGTCGCGGACCCTTCGCCGTGGTTGATGCAGTCGGCACGCCGGTCGTACGGACGCATCAACGACTCGAACGACGGCAGGAGGGCGGGCATGTCCTGGGACCGCATGGCGTCGTACGTCTGCTGGGCTCCGGACAGCAGACGCTGGATGTTGTGGATGAGGGGGACGCTGAAGACGTCCACCCCGGTCACCACGGCGATGTCGGCCTCACCGTCGGCGATCATGCGCTGGGCGTTGCCGATCTGGAGGGCGGAGGACGCACAGCCGCACGAAACAGTGAAGTTGGCGCCTCTGGAGCGTGTGAGCGCGCCCTGGACCAGGGCCACGTCCGAGGGGGTGACGGACTGCTCCGCCGCGACGAACATCTCCATCGCCTCGGCAACGGGGAGGGTCGCGGGGTCGGCTCTGAGGACGGCGAGGTAGCTGTCGATGTTGGCGTCCACACCCCCGCGGCCGACGAGGACGGCGGCCTCTTCGAGGTCGCGGTGCGCGTCGAGGCCCGCGTCCGTACACGCCTGTACCAGCGATACCAGCCCGAAGCGGTGGGCGTCCGTGTAATGGCGGGAGAAGAAGTCGGGAATACCGGCCACTCGCTCCTCGAACGATTCTTTCGACAGGTTCACGCTGCCGTAGTACACGCCCTTTTTGACAAGGCATGACATTCCTTGGCTGGCCACCTGCCAGAGTTCGTCGGCGGTGAAGACCGGGGACTGGATGCCCGGAAGGCACAGTCCGATTCCGGTGACTACGGCATCTCGCCCCCGTCCCCCGGTCCGCCTGGTCACGAGTCACCCGCAGATGACAATGGATTCTTCATCGAGATTCCTCTTCAGGATCAGCCGGGGGCGGCTAGGATGGGTCACCGTGCCGCAGCGCGGCTCGTTGATCTGCCGGTCCGGTGCATCGGCCTATTCGGCCACATAGGTGCGGCAGCGCCAGTGGTATACCGGCCTCTGCTCACCTTCGACGGGGCAGAAGCCCGAGAACTCGAAATGCTCGTAGGCATTCCCGCACAGGATTTTGACCTTCGGCTCGTCTTCCACGGATTTCACGCTCCAGACCGTGGGAGCCCAGTCCGGCCCTCCGGTAAGCATCACGCTTATCTTTTCCGACATGTCCAGCTCCTGTGTCGAGGTGGCGGTCCGGAGCGAAATGTGCTAACGCCCCGACCTCTACTGTTGTCGGGGCTCGGATTCGCGGGGCGTTCCGCTTTTCCGCCGGCTTGCGGGGAATTTGACTCCTTCATCGGGCCGAAAGGAGTCATACCGGGGAATCAGGCACCGGGAGACCAGGAGAGAGGTCCGGCACAGGGACCGCAAGAATTGGGAAACCAGCACGGTGACCTCGTCATGTGTGGAAAGGAGCCATGACTCGATACGGAAGCCGAATGTCCTGACACCCTGCCTGCGGACCGCGTCCTATGAAGGAAGGGTGAAGGGCGGCGCCGGTGTCTCCACCCGTCGCCAACCGGGCCGGGACATATGGCTCCCGGCGCCTCTACCGGCACACGGGCGGCCTCTCGTCACGCCGCCCGGGCCGGCCTTCCGCCGCCCGGGCCCGCCACCCGCCGCCGACGACGCGGAGAAGACGGGTGGCGGCCTGCGCGCCGAAAGGGGAGACGCGCCGTGGTCCGGCGACGGCGGAGCCGGGCCGTCGCCGGAGTGGAAGGGCAGGCAACCCCGCTCAGGGGTACCCTCCTGCGAACCGTCAGGTCGCGACGGCCAGCGCCTGGGTGAGCGCCGATGCGGTCGCCTGCTCGGCGCTCAGGGCCGATGCCGAGGCACCCAGCAGGTTGTACACGAGCGCGACCGCGTTGCTCGCGGAGGCGGTGAGGATGTTGGAACCCACCACCGGCGGCTGCCCGGCGCAGTCGCCCATCGCCGCGACGAGCGCGGTGGCGGTGGACAGGTTGTAGGTGCGGGCGGCCGCTGTGTTGTTGGCCTGGTCGGCAACGATCGCAGCGTTGTTGGACGTCTGAGCGGACTGCAGGTCGATGACACAGGCCGAGGGGGCCGCGAGGGCGGGAGCCGCCACGGCAAGCGGGGCGAAGCCCACAGCGGCGGCCGCCGCCATAGCGGCGGTAACGGTAGCCGCGGCAAGGCGGGAACGGTTCATGATGAACTCCCTGGAGGTGATGAACGCGCCTGATTTCAAGGGCGGCCGGCGGGAGCGGATCCCCGCTCTGTCCAGAATCTGCTGTGGGAACTGGAACTCGCCCTGATCGTCTGGCACTTCACCTGCTGGGAATGACGAACGGAACGGGTCGCAGACAAATTCCCGGAGATTGGGATGGGCGACCCGCCGGTTCGTCAATCAGTAAGCACCCAAGCTGGACGGCATCTCTAGGGGCGACTCCTCAAATCACCCGATCGGACGCACTGGCAAGCCCCCCACGCCGCAGGTGCAACTACAGAAACACGCCCCTCATATCAGGTGCAGATCCAGCTGCGACACCTCTCGCACACCGTTCGCAACGCGCATGCGGTGCCCGCTCCGTCATGACCTCGGCACTTCCGGGTGGGCGGTGACCTCGCAAGCACCCAACTCCACAACCCCTCACACTCTTGCCGCGCCCGTCAGCACCGACCCCGCAGCCCCATGGACATCCGAAGAAGCAGTGCATCACGCCGGGCTACGCCATCCGAGTGGTAGTCCTTTATGCACTGTTGCGGCCATATGTCAATTCGCTGGATAACGGGTTGTGTCCAACCGGTGGGCCGTCCATCCTCTCCGGGCAACGACTGCCAACCGTCGCGCGTCGCCTCTCGCGGGGTGTGGACTCGATGCACCTTCCACCGAAGACGTGCCTTCCCATGGCATCGGAGTGTGTTCCCGCTCTCGGCTCCGCCGCGCGTGATCGCGCCGACCGCACACGAGCAGCCGGACAGACCACCGCTCTGCGAAGACGCGGTGGTTTCGCCGACTCCCACCCACGAGGCGGATCCGCGACGCCCACCCGAAGGCGAGCAGGGCGGGCCTAAAGTGCCAGGGCGCTCACCCCCGGCCCTCACGCCGGTGAGCGCGCCACCGAGGGCGATGACGCCCACCGACGGGACAGCCCCGTACGCACACGCGACGCGCCCATTGATCGCCGTCACGACCGCATCCGTCGGGGACAGCGGCCGGCCCCGTCGCGCACCGCAGCACCGTCCACACCAGCGCCAGTGATCCCCGGCGCTGGATCACGATCCACCCGGAGTTCGGACCTGGCCTCACCGGCGTGACGGACGCTCCGTGCGCCCCGGCCTCCCCGACCGCCGGAGGCCGGGGTTGTCGCTGTAGTTCCTCACCACCTAAAACACGAGAGGAGCTGGACGTCATGCAGCCGCGCATCTATGTGGTCGACGTCCCGATACACAACACCACCGACCCGGCCCGGCGCGGCCTGCACGTCTTCACTGGCGCCGCCGACTCCCCGGCCGCGGCCCTGCGCCGCGCGCACGAGGTGTACGAGGCCGCGCTCGCCGCGCACACGGCTGGACTGGAGATCCCCGACAAGCAGCCGGACAGCTGGGGAGCACGCGGGCTCAGGCCCGGATGGCATATGGACTGGGCCGCCGCCAAGGCCGGGCTCTGGCACAACCCCGTCAGCTGGACCAGCCGCAGCGACTTCGCGCTGTAGATCCGTCCTGGGACAGGCGCACCACGGCGTTCGAACCAATTCGCCTGCCCAGCCCCCACGTCATTTCCTCAGCTCTCATGCTCGGTGCAAGTCGCTGACCCGCGACATGACACCGGAGTGAGACCGCAATTGAGGAAATGACACGGGATGTGAGAGCTACACGTCCAGTTCGTTGCTGCGGGTCATGTCCCGCAGGCGGGAGTAGTGGAACCGGTGCGCGACGGTGATCGAACAAGTGGGGCCGTTGCGGTTTTCGGCGAGGATGAGATCGCTCTCCCCCGCGCGGGGGCTGTCGGGGGTGTACGCGTCCTCGCGGTGCAGCATGCCGCTCGCATCCTGCTCCAGCTGCCCGGAGTCACGCAGGTCGGACACTTGCGGCTTCTTGCCGTCCCGGTGTTCGGAGCCGCGATCGAGCTGGGCGCAGCAGATGATGACCGCGCCGGTCTCCTCGGCAATGATCTTCAGTTCGCGGCTGACTTCGCTGACACGCTCATAGGCGCTTTGCCGGGTGGTGCGCTGGTCGGTGTACATGAGCTGGACGTAGTCGACGACGACCAGGGGCGCTTGACCCGTCTGCCGGGTCAGGGCCTTGATGCGGGTGCGGACGAGGCCCGGGGTGACGCGGGGGGTGTAGTCCATCCACAGAGGCAGCGCCGAGAGGTCGGGCAGGCGCGGGGCGATGCACCTCCAGTCGTCGTCGGTGACGGCCGGCCCGCCCTCCATGAGTTGGTGCAAGCTGACGCGGGCCCGGCCGGCCCTCGATATCGACGTCCACCTTCACCTGGACGTGATCGGTCTCCCACACCTCATTCCGGTACACCACCGGGCGCTGGAAGAACACGTCATCGGCGCGGCAGGCATTCTCACCACCGCGCAGCCCGGCCCACCGGCCCGGCGACAGGTCCCGGGCCACAGCCCGGTACAACCTCGCAAGCGACGGCGCCTGAGCACCTCCCCCAGCCTGTGCCGCGACCAGCTCCCGATGCAGAGCGGCCCCGTTCCCACGGCGGAACGCCAACTGCTTCAACACCTCAGGCATGACCGTGAACCGCTCCCGCGACGCCGGGGGCGAAACGATCCTCCTCACGCGCTGCGGTAAGCCACCGGCAGACCGTCCGCTCCGATGCCCCGAGCGTCTGCGCCACCATCCGCCTGTGCGCCGGTGTCAACTCACCCCGGCCCTCCAGAGCCAGCAGACGCCGTACCGCTACCCGACGCAACACACCCACATCCGCCGCCAACCCGACAGACCCCACCCGGCACCCCCGGCACACAGTCCAGGCACACCGAACCCATAAATGATCAAGGAAAGCCCACCCCAGCCGGAACTCCCACCCCACCGACCAGCCCATCCTCAACCAGTAACCAACAGACCCTCACCGCCTATCCAGCCCAGACCAACCCCCTACCCCCCAACACAATCCCCACAATCCCACAAACCCCCACAAAGACCACCCACCCCCCAGACACCTAAACAAGAACCACCCCGGACACAAAAGCGGGAACTCCCACCCGATGCCGAGCCGCCGGAACCGTACTCGACACTCCCGCACCGGCACCGAGATCGGCGCGTCGTCCCGTAGCCGCCTACCGTCGAGGTATGAGCAAGATCGTCGTCGTGTACGAGTTCGACAAGCCGGTGACGGCCCACACCCCCGAGGGCTCGCCACGTGCCGACGAGCGGCACGTCCTGCGCGTGCACGCGGCGCCCGCCGCCCCGGGCATGACCGCAATCCCCGGTCCGCGGACCTTCTGCGGCAAGGACACCTTCGCCATGGAAGCGGCCTCATGGAAGCCTTCCGAACATCCCACTTCCTCGTGGTTCACCCCAGAACACGCGAGCCTGGTCTGCCCCGCCTGCGACGACGCGGTGGGCAGCGACTGAGCGGAGCAACGGGGCCGGTCACCGGTGCCGGTCGCCGAGCCCGGAACCCCAGACCGTGACGTCCCCGGCGTAACCCGGACGGATGCAAGGTGAGCTGATCACACCGTGCCTCGTCGGCGACGTAATACTCGGCCGGGGCATCGACCAGGTACTCCCGCATCCCGGCGATCCGGCGCTGGCGGAGGCGAACATCCGCGACGCCCGCACCTACGTCGAGCTGGCGGAGGCGACGAACGGACCGATTCCCCGGCCGGCCGCGTTCGCCTGGCCCTGGGGCGACGCGCTGCGCATCCTCGACCTGGCCGCGCCTGACGCCCCGGTGATCAATCTGGAGACCAGCGTCACCCGCAACGACGACCCCGCACCCGGCAAGGCGGTCCACAACCGGATGCACCCCGCCAACCTGCCCTGGCCGCCGCCCGCCCCGCCGTGTGCGTACCGGCGAACAACCACCGACCTTCTGCCAGCTGCCCGGCGCCCTCCGCCTACCCAACTGACACCCCACACCCGGGTCAAGTCCGGCGTACTCGTACGCGATGAAGGCATACAAGTCCAGATCTCGAGGGTGCAGCCGACGGCCCCCATCGTCACGCTGGCCTTCGCACACGCTACGACGCAGTCCTCCCGCAATTCCTCGACCGACCCGCTCCAAGAGCAGCCAGCAGCGGAGCAGAACCTGGTACGGACGCCGGAACCTGACCACAGACAGCACGACCATGCGTGATACCGATCGTCACCAAAGTGACCAGCAGGACGCCAAAGACGTCCGTCCAAAATCGGCAACCACTGTCAGTGGCAAAACCTGAATGCACAAACCACTGACCAGGGACAACCCAAACTCCGCGCCCGCCTGCGACGGCCGGCCCACACCGCCCTGAACCTCGCCGTCACCACGGCCATCGGCCTGGCCTTCTACCGCGAACACCTCGCCGACCCCTTCGCCGTCGCCCTCGCAGGCATCAGCCTCATACGCGGCTTCCACCGACGCTGACCACACGGAGCCGGTGCCATCCAAGCGCAAGGGCCCCCAACCCCGGGAAAACGGGGTTGGGGGCCCAAGGCCATGCCGTATGCGGTTACGGGGCTGGGGTGAACTCGCGTATGCCTCCCTGCGGGCCGCCGTCCACGCTGAAGCACCGCTGTTCCACGCCTCCGCGAGCGGGACCATGTGGTCGATGTCCAGCGCACCGGCCGGCGGCACCTTCTGCTCATACACGACGGCCTCGGCAGGAGCACCTCCTGGCGGGTGTTGCAGCCGTTGGCGGGGAGGTCACCGGCATTCCAAACGCGCCGCCGAGTAGCGCTCGGCGGGGCTACAGGTCGGTGTAGGGCGGGATTACGCGGACGATTGCGATGAGGTGCATGTGGGGCAGGGGCAGGGCGTAGAACCAGCCGTCGTCCAGCAGAGGAATGCGGGGCGTAGTCCGCCGGGGATGCCTTTGCGGGGTCCTTCGCCGATGTCGGTGACATCGGCGAGGGCTACGAGTTCGTCGGCGAGGCGCTCGACCTCCGCAGTGGCATGGGTGGGCAGTTCGGGTCGTGCTCCCGCCGCCAGGCTGTCACCGGGCCCCGCCGTGGGGGATGCCGGCCTCGGCGGCGGCCTTGTCGAGGATGTGGCCGATCTCAGCGGCGATCGCCCTCGCCTCGGCAGGGTCGGTGACGCGTGCTGCGCGGGCCTCCAGGCTGCGCAGAAGGGCGACAGCGGTAGCGCGTTCGGCATCGAAGGTCGGCACAGCGTCAGGAGCGATCCGAGCCAGGGCAGCACGCAGCTCCTCCGCGGTTGCGGCCGGCTGGGGGACACTGGCGCCGGAGGAAGGCTCAGATGCGGTACTCACGCCGCCTCCACATCATCGACTGCCGCGGCGCGCCGGTGCGCTGTCGCCAAGGGCGAAACATGCGGTCGTAGCGCGAGGCGATCCTCCCTGTCGCCGCCCCCAGCACCGCACGTGCGTGCTCCAGAACCTGGGCTGCCTTCTCGACGGCGCGGACCAGACTGTCCAGCTCATCCGCCTCACCAGGCTCTAGGACCACCCGGGTCGCACGACGTCGACACTCACCACTCGGGGACCGCGCCCGGGCGGCGTTGGGAGTCGCGGCGGCCGATGAGGAACCAGAGGGCGCTTCCTAGGAAGGGGGCCACGCAGGCGAAGACGATCCAGCCCAGCTTCATTGCTCCGGTGAGGGCAGATCTGGCGATGCTGACCAGGGCCGCGATGAACAGCACTGCGTAGGCGATACCGATGACCGCGACCACACCCAGGGCTACGTAGCTGATCGTGTTCTCACTTGTGGCGGCGAGGGTTATGTGGTGTGTGAGCTGCGGGTTCATCGTTCTTTCCTCGGGGTGGGGATCCTCGGAGTCGCTGGTCGGGCGAACTCCGCTGATGCCAGTGTGGGTGGTCCGGGATGCTCATTTCGTCATACTTTGATCCTGATTCGGTCATCCGGAGGTCGGACAGTTGTTGAATTCGACGCCGAGCCGGCAGGGCACCCGGGTGGCGGGGCGTGCGGTGTCGCCGAGCAGGGTGTGGGCGTGTTCGGGGTCCAGGGTGAATTCGATGCGGTCGCATTCGCGCGGCCGGTCGGGCGGGCCGACCAGGAGGTGGAAGGCGAGGGCGCCGTTCGGATCGCGGGATGTGGTGACCACCGCGTCCACGATTCCGGAGATGGGTCGGGGGGTGTGGGTCGGCATGGTCGGCCCTCCTTTCAGGCGGTGAGAGCGGCCGGGTCGTCTTCGGCCGTCGCCAGGTCGTCGGCGAGCTGGGTCCAGAGCCGGGCGTAGCCCTGGGCGAGTTGGGCCACCGGCTGTTTGCAGTGCGCGGGCAGCACTGCGGTGATCTGCTGCCGGTCCTGGGCCATCGCTGTGCAGGCGCTGAGCAGCCGTAGGACGTTGCGGCCGGATTCGCTGAGCCGGAGGGAGGGGTCCCGGCGCAGGGCGTCGAAGATCCGCAGTAGCCGGTCGGGGGAGGGGGCCTGGGTGGTGGTGGCAGTTGGGCGGCGGGGGGTGAGGGGGATGGGGGAGGGGGTGGCCCCGGTGGGTGTGGGGCGGCCGGGGACTGGGTGTTCGCCGCGTTGGAGGCGGTCACGTACGTCGGCCACGGTGGCCGGTGCGAGGCCGGCCTCGGCGGCGATCTGGCGCAGCGAGGCGCCGGGGTTGGCCCGGAGCAGTTCACCGGCGCGTTCCCGGCTCGCGGAGGCGTCCACCGGGCGGACCCGGCCGTCGCGGCCGATCCGGCGGCCGGCGGGGTCGGCTCCGCTGCCCTTGCGCAGCCGGCCGATCCGGCGGGCGGAGAGCCCGGTGAGGGCGGCCACCGCGCGGTCCGACCAGAGCGGGTGGGCGGCGAGGATCCGGGTGGCGGCGACGTCCCGGTCGGCCAGGGTGAGCGGGCGGCCGTGCACGGTGTTGGTGGCCACGGCCAGCAGCCGGGCCTCGGCCTGGGGTCCGTCGAAGAAGCGGACCCGGATGTCGGTGCGGCCTTGGACAGCGGCGGCGCGCAGCCGGTGGGCGCCGTCGACCACGGTCATGGTGAGGCGGTGGACGAGGATGGGCGGGAGTTCGGTCTCGGTCTCGGCGAGGGTGCGTACCCAGTCGGCGTCCTCGCCGTCCGCCCGGGGGGAGAAGCCGACGGATATCTCGTGCAGCGGGACCCGTGCGACGGGGAGGTCGAGGAGCCCGCGGTCGCGGAGTCCGATCAGACGGTCCGCCAGGTCGAGGGGCCCCTGGTCCACGGTTGTCACTGCCAGCCGAGGTCGTCGTGGCTCCGGGTCTGTTCGGGGGTGGTCCCCCCGGTGGTGGGCGGAGGCGGCGGCGTCGTCCCGTTGTCGGCGTGTGCGGCGCCGGCTCCGAAGGTGCTGAGGACCAGGACTGCGGCTACGAGGGCTCCGCGGATGTGGGAGGTCTTTGGTGACATGTTGTTCCTGCCCTTCCCCTGACGGTTGGTGACGTCCATGAGTCTGCTCACCAGCTCGAGTGGTGGGAAAGGGGATGTGAGACGGGTAAACCGGCCTTGGCCTACTCAGTCCAGCCCTGCCCAGGGGATTCTGGTGGCCAGTTCGGCAGGGCTTGGGGCAGTAGCGGGACCTCGGCGCGGAGCAGGGTCCAGCGGGCCAGCGGCGGGATGGCGGTTTGGGCCAGCTGCCAGAGCCGTACGGCCGCCGCTTCGGCTTCTGCCAGTGATCCGGCCCGCAGGTAGACGCCGACGACCGGCCGGTCCTCGGGGTCGGGGTGCACGCTCACGTGCAGCAGGCCCTCGCGGCCCGCGGCGTGGCCGGCGATCTGCGCCGCGGCCCTGTGCGGGAGCCGGTCGCCGGGCAGCGGGGCCTGGAGATGGATGTGGACGAGATACATCCTTCCGCTTTCCGGATGACGACGGCCGGAAGACGTATTCCGGACGCATTTGCCAACGCCGTATTGATCGGGGCTCGAGTCGCCCTTACGTTCGGTGGAATCACGCATATCGTTTCCCGACCCGAAGCGGACCTCCATGCTTGACCTGCTCGGACTCGACACGGTGACCGAATCCGTGTACCGCGGAATCCTCGACGGGCCGCAGGACGTGACCGATCTGTGCGAACTGCTCGGGCTGTCCGAAGAACAGGTCCGGGGCGCGCTCGACCGGCTCAGTTCGATGGCGCTGATCCGCCCGTCGACCGAGAATTCCGGCCAGCTGCACGCGGTCAGCCCGCACGTCGGCATGGAGGTCCTGCTCGCCCGCCAGCAGGCCGAACTCGCCCGCCAGCAGGAGCGTCTGGAGGCCAGCCGGGCCGCCGCCGCGCAGCTGATCCTGGAGTACGACGGGCGGCGCGGCGGTGCCGGCGCGCCGGACTCGGGGGTGCGCTATCTCGACGGGATCGACTCCATCCGCGACCATCTGGCCGCCCTGCGCAACGAGGTGACCCACGAGCTGCTGACTTTCGCCCCGGGCGGTCCGCAGACCCGGGCGAACATGGATGCCTCGCGGCCGTTGAACCAGCAGCTGCTGGAGCGCGGGGTGCAGATGCGCACCGTCTACCTGGACTCCATCCGCAGCTGTCCGGACACCATGGAGTACGCGCGCTGGCTGTCCGAGCAGGGCTGCCAGGTGCGTACCACGCCCTCGCTGCCCAACCGGATGATCATCTACGATCGCCGGGCGGCGGTGGTCGCCGCGGACACCGGCAACACGGCGGCCGGGGCGGTGCAGCTGACCTCGCAGGGCATGGTGGCCACCCTGCACACCCTGTTCGAGAGCGTGTGGCAGTCGGCCGAACCGCTGGAATCGGCCAGCCGGCCGGTGCCGGGCACCCTCAACCGGCAGCAGGCCGAGGCCCTGCGGCTGCTCGCCCAGGGCCATACCGACGAGGCCATCGCCACCCGGCTCGGCGTCTCGCCGCGTACCGCGCGGCGGATTGCCTCCGGCCTGATGGACGTGCTCGACGCGGCGAGCCGGTTCCAGGCCGGGGTGCACGCCGTGCAGCGTGGTTACCTGCCCGCCGCCCCTGGCTGACCGGCCCGGTGCGGGGGCCGGGCCCGGCGCCGGTTCCGGTTCCGGTTCCGCGCCGGGGTCCCGTCTCATGCCGGGGTCAGTACGGCCGCTCCCGGCGCGGCCAGCAGGTCCAGGGCTTCGTCGGCGGTCTCCGCGCTGTGCACGAGGCCGCGTTCCCGCGCGGTCAGGAAGCCCTCGGCCACCAGGTGGTCGAGCATGGCCAGCACCGGGTCGTAGAAGCCGCGGTGGTTGACCACCACGACCGGCTTCTCCATCAGGGAGAGCTGGTTCCAGGTGGCCACCTCCATCAGCTCGTCCATGGTGCCGATCCCGCCGGGCAGGACCGCGAAGCCGGCGGAGAGCCGGTACATCAGCGCCTTGCGATGGTGCATCGAGCGCACCACGAAGATCTCGCCGCGCGCCCGGTCGCCGCGCTCGCGCTCGTACAGGCTGCGCGGCAGCACCCCGGTGACGGAGCCGCCGCCGGCCAGCACCCCGTCCGCGACCGCGCCCATCACGCCGACTCCCCCGGCCCCGTAGACCAGGTCCCGGCCGCGGCGGGCGAGTTCGTAGCCGAAAGCGCGGGCGAACGCGAGGTGGTCCGCGCGGACTCCCGGGCGGGCGCCGCAGAACACCGCGATTCGCTTGTTCCTGGTGACCGGCGTCCCCGTCCGTGTCCGCATGATCGCTTGCTCCTCGGCTTCCTCGATTGCGCGGTTCACAGCACCGTTCCCCGGGCGACGCGCACGGCCGTACGCAGCAGTACCCGGGCCCCGGCCACCAGGTCCTCCGGGCGGCTGTCCTCCTCGGGGACGTGGCTGATCCCGCCCAGGCTCGGGACGAAGATCATCCCGATCGGGGCGAGGTCGGCGACCACCTGCGCGTCATGGCCTGCACCGCTGGGCAGCACCTCGTGCGCCAGCCCCAGCCCGTCCGCGCTCCGCTCGATCTCCGCGCGCAGCCGGAGGTCCGCGGAGACCGGGTCCGAGCGGGTCTCGGCCACCACCTCGATCTCGGTGCCGGTGGACCGCTCGATCTGCCGGAGCATCCGGCGCAGTACCTGTTCGGCGCCGGCCATCCGCCATACGTCGGTGTCGCGCAGGTCCACCGTGAGGCGGACGGTCCCGGCGATGGTGTTGGGCGTGTTGGGGTGGGGGTCGAGCCGGCCCACCGTGGCCACCCGGCACAGCTGCCGGTCGGCGGCCAGGTTCTCCGCCGCGAGGACCACCCGGGCCGCGGCTGCCATCGCGTCGCTGCGCCCCTCCATCGGGCTGGTCCCGGAGTGTCCGGCGGTGCCGCGCACCTCCAGGGTGAGCACGGTGCGGCCGGTGATGGCCTCGACCACGCCGATCCGGCTGCCGCTGCGTTCCAGTACCGGCCCCTGCTCCACATGGAGTTCCAGATAGGCGGCGATGGAGCCGGCCTGCCAGCAGGCGCTGCCCAGTGCGTCCAGGTCGCCGCCGGCCAGCTGCAGCGCCTCGCGCAGCGGCCTGCCGTGGTGGTCGGTGGGCTCCCGGGGCAGCGAGGCCAGCCGGCCGGCGACCGCCATCGAGCCCCAGAACGGCTGCGGGAACAGGGCCCCTTCCTCGTTGGCGAAGGCCACCGCCACCGGCTCGCAGACGGTGTCCAGGCCCGCGTGGGCGAGGGTCTGGAGCACCTCCAGGGCGGCCAGGACTCCGTACGCGCCGTCCAGCCGGCCGCCGTTGACCACGGTGTCCAGGTGCGAGCCCATCATCAGCACCTGCCGATCGCCGGCCTCCCCGCACCCGGGGGCGCGCACCACGATATTCCCGGCCGCGTCCACCGACGGGGCCAGCCCGGCCGCCCGGGCCTGGGCCATCAGGTACGCCCGGGCCTCGCGGTCGGCGGTGCTGAAGCCTTCCCGGGTGATGCCGCCCGTCACCGGGTCCGCGCCGATCCGCGCCAGGTCGGCGACCCGCCGCAGCAGCCGGTCCGGGTCGATGTCCAGCGTGAGCTGTCCGCCCCGCTCCAGTAGCTGGTCGCTCATGTCACTCGCTCCTCGGCGCTGTCAGCGTGAACCGGTCCGCCGGCCGGATGTGCATGCCGTCGCCCTCGCCGACCCCGAACGCCTCGTAGAACGCGGGGACATGGCCGAGGACGCCGTTGCAGCGGAACCGGGGCGGTGCGTGCGTGTCGTTCTCCAGGCGTTCGCGCATCCGCTCCGGGGTGCGCTTGCCGCGCCACATCGATGCCCACAGCACGAAGAACCGGCGCAGTTCGCGGCGGCGGGCGTCGCCGGTCACCCCGCGGGCGGCGAGGTGGTCGTCGAAGGCGGCCTGGGCCACCGTCAGTCCGGCGATGTCGGCGATGTTCTCGGCGAGTGTGCGGGTGCCGCTGACCTTGGGGCCGCGCGGGCCCTCGGGCGCGTAGCGGTCGTACTGGGCGATCAGCGGGGCGGTGTGGTGCTCGAACGCGGCCCGGTCGGGGCCGGTGCGCCAGGCGCGGACGAAGGCGTGTGCCATCTCGTGGCAGACGATCGCGCCGAGTACCGCGTGGTCGCGGGCCGGGTCGGCGCCGGCGGTGAACACCGGGGGCCGCAGCAGTCCGGCCGGGACCACGACCTGGTTGAGTCCGTGCCGGTAGTAGGCGGTGACGGCCTGGGGCAGCACCCGCCATTCGGCGGGGTCCAGGGGACCTGCGAGCCGGCCCAGTTGGTGGGCGAACAGCCGGGCCCGGCCGCGCTTGACGTTGCCGGCCAGGTCGGCGGGGTCGGTGACCAGCGGCGCGGGCTGGCCGGGCGGGGCGGCGGGCGCGGGCCGGCCGGGGCCGGGGTGCGCGTCGGTGGCCGGGCCGCCGAGTTCAAAGCGCATGGTGTCCAGCAGTGCCAGGTCCGCTGCCCGGCCGGCCGGGCTCTGCCAGTCGGCGCCGGCCAGCCGGTCGCGGAAGGCGGCGGCCAGCCGGTCGACCAGGGCGGAGGCGGCCTTGAGGGTGTGCGGGTCCAGGTGGGTGTGCAGGTAGCGGGCGGCGAGCAGGTCGCCCGCGGCGGTCTGTACGAAGGCGGTGGCCCGCAGCCGGCGGGGCCAGGGGCGGCGTACGCCGGTCAGATCCCGCCAGTAGAAGCTGAAGTGCTCGGCGAAGACCCGGCGCGGGCCGAACGGGGCCATCTCGTGGACGTACCGCCAGGCCAGCCAGAGCCGCAGCGACTCCAGCGGGGTGGTGGCCCACCAGTGTTCGAGGGCGGTCAGGAAGCCGGCGGGCCGGATCCGCACCCGGGCGGCGCCGGGCACCGGGCCGAGCTCCGCCAGCCAGGAGGACCAGGGGAACCCGTGGTCCCGGCCGGCCAGTTCGGCGGCGGTGGCGGGCACCGGGGAGGCGTCCGGGGAGACGTCCAGGGCGGCGGTACCCGTGCTGTCCGGCGGGACGTGCCCGCCGGACAGCAGGGTTTCCGCCCGCAGGACGCGGGCCGCGGCCGATTCGGCGTCGGGCAGCCCGGCGAGGGAGAGCATCGCCGCCACGTGGACGGCGTACCGCTCGCGCAGGCGCTCGCTGCGCGCCTCGCGGTACAGCGAGGCGGCGGGCAGGCCGAGGCCGGACGGGGTGAGGTCGAGTACGTACTCCCGCGCGACGGCGGTGACGGCGGGGGCGGCGGCGCCGGTGACGCCCTGTGCCTGGAGCCGTCCCAGCACCCGGGCCAGGGCCCGGCGGTCGGGGGCGGTGCGGATCGCGGCCAGGTCGGCGGCGAGGGCGTCGGCGCCGAGTTCCTCGATCCGTCCTTCGTCCATGAAGCTCGTGTACAGGTCGGCGATGCGGCGCCCGTCGGGGTCGGTGCCGGGCGCCCGGACCAGGGCGGCGACCTCCTCCTGCACCTGTTCGGCGAGGAGGGAGAGCATGGTGGCCTCGGCCCGGTGCTCGGGCAGCACGAACCCGTCGGCCCAGCGGCCCGCCGCGTACCGGTGGAAGTCGTCCTGCGGGCGGACCGACAGGTCGAGCAGCTCGGGCTCGGCGGCGGGGGCGGTGGTCGGGGCGGGGGTGCGTACGGTGGCGGTGGTCATCGGGCTGCGCTCCCCACGCCGGCGGCGGCCGGTTCGAGCACGCCGAGCCGGGTCAGGGACTCGGCGGCGCGGACCGAGCGCGGGCCGGGGGCTTCCCGGAGCAGCTCGCCGGCCGGGACCGAGCCGCCCGTCTCGAGCCGGCGCAGGGTGGCGGCCACCGCGTCCGGAACGGCCAGGGTGTGGCCGTTGACGGTCAGCCGGGTGCGGCCTCCGTCGCTCGGGCCGATCTCGACCGGGACCGGGCTGCGCCGCAGCGGGTCCTGCGGGGCGAGTCCGGAGAGGGAGGCCAGCCGCTCGAACTCGCGGGTGCGGCCGGTGCCCGCCCGTTCGCGGCCGGCCGTGGCGAGCCGGGCCGCCTCGGCGGCGGGGGCGAGTCGGGCCAGCCGTTCGGCGAGCAGCCCGAGCTTGGCGGCGAGCGCGGCGGCGGCCGGGCTGTCGTCCGCGTCGGGGCCGGTGCCGGTGCCGGGGTCGCCCAGGTAAGGGACGGCGGCGAACTCCTCGTCGGCGGTGAGCGCGTCCACCGTCTCGTGCAGCAGGTCCCGCCAGCGGCGGGGGGTGACGGTGACCGATACGTGCAGGGAGACCCGGTCTCCCGCGGCGGCGGCGTGCGGGGTGCCGTACGGCAGGTAGAGCACGTCGCCGGGGTGCAGGGTGATCTCCAGGGCGGGCTCGCCGAGCGTGCCGTCGGGGTAGGTGACGGGGGCGCCGCGGCGTTCGGCCGCAGGCTCCCAGACCCGCCAGTGCTTGGTCCCCTCGGTCTGGACGACGAACACGTCCAGCGGGTCGTGGTGCGGGGCGTACCCGTCGTGGCCGGCCGGGGTGAGGAAGGCGACCGCTTCGGCGGGTGCGGCGAAGGCCCGGGTGAACGCCTGGACCAGGCGGCGGGCGGAGGGCAGGAAGTGGTGCAGGTAGTTCCAGGTGATGGTGGAGCCGGAGCGGAACAGTTCGTAGACCTGCTCGGGTACGACGGCCTCGGTGAGTGCGGCGCCGTGCTCGGCGGCGACCCTGGTGTAGGCCTTGCCGGGGACGCCCTGGCCGCCGCGGGCCACGCGGAGATAGGCGGGGTGCACGGTCTCCATGGCGACGAGGTCGTCGAGCCGGCTCACCGACACCAGCTCCCGGGCGCGGGCGGCGTCCAGTGCCCCGCGGCGCAGCAGCGGCTGCTCGCCGAAGTGCCGGGAGAAGAACTCCCCGGTGTCCCCGACCAGCTCCTCGAAGGTCCAGTCCGTCACGATCCCGCCTTCCACTCGCGTCTTTCCGTCCTTCCGCACGTGCGGCCGTGCGGGCCAAAGGGGCGGCCGAAGCCGCCCCTTACGGCGCTGCCGGGACTTACTGGATGTTCACGTGGTACGCGGTGGCCAGCAGCTCGGCGGAGGTCTCGATGAACTCGATGTCGTCGTAGGTGTTCTCCATGACAATCAACTCCTTTTATTCTGGCCGGGTTGTTCCCGGCGTTGATGAAATGTTGTCCCACGCCGGGGATTCTGGTCAATCTGTTCAACTGGCGTCGCTTACACACTTGAACGACAAAAAAAGGCTGTGCCCCGCTGCCGGAAAGGACAGCGGGGCACAGCCGTAAATCGTTGGGGAATTCAGACCCCGGTGGTGCCGTCGATTCCCTCGCGGAGGAAATCGGCGTGCCCGTTGTGCCGGGCGTATTCGTGGATCATGTGGAGCATCACCCAGCGGAGCGAGACGTCGAGGCCGTGCCGGGGTTCGTGGACCACCAGGTCCAGGGAGGCGGCTTCCTTCTCGATGCGCCGGGCGTGCTCGATCTCGGCCCGCCAGGCGGCGAACGCGGTGGGTGCGTCCGCGTCGGCGGCCTCGTAGGCGGTCTGGAAGTCGAAGTCCTGCGACCACACCAGCGGGATGTCCTGGCCGTCGGCCACCCGCCGGAACCAGGCCCGTTCCACTTCGGCCATGTGCCGGACCAGGCCCAGCAGGCTGAGGGTGGAGGGCGGCATGGAGGGGGTGCGGAGCTGGTCGTCGGTGAGGCCGGCGCACTTCACTTCCAGGGTCTGCCGGTGGAAGTCCAGGTGGGCGCGGAGCATTTCGCGCTCGTCGGCGACGGTGGGCGGGGAGGTGCGTTCGATGGTCACGGCCGGATCCTCTCATCCGGGCGGCGGGTCCGGCTCAGGCCGCGACCTCCAACAGGCCGATCCTGGCCAGCCCCTGTGCGGTACGGGTGGCCCGTTCGGCGGGGACCCCGGGGAAGACGTCGGCTGCGGCCATCCGTTCGCCCACCGCGAGGCCCGCCAGGGTGACGGCCACCTGCTCCGGTACGGCGATCCGGTGCCCGTTGACGGTGAGCTGGACCCGCCCGCCGTCGGGGGTGCCGAAGTCGACGGCGGCGGCGGTGCGGCGCATCGGCGCGTCCGGTTCCAGGGCGTCCAGGCGGGCGGTCGTACGGAAGGTGTTCCCGGCGGAGTTGCCGGGCATCCGGC
The DNA here is from genome assembly GCF_040296685.1 of Streptomyces sp. NPDC002054. Taxonomy (NCBI): domain Bacteria; kingdom Bacillati; phylum Actinomycetota; class Actinomycetes; order Kitasatosporales; family Streptomycetaceae; genus Streptomyces; species Streptomyces sp. NPDC002054. The sequence continues at coordinate 29,462 of NZ_JBEOXT010000045.1, read as the reverse complement.
GGCCGAGTTCGGCCAGCCGGTCCAGCTCCGGTCCGGGGTCGAGGGCGGTCAGCCGGTCGGCGACGGCGCGCAGCTTCTCGGTGAACAGCGCCTCGGTGCCGGCCGCGCGGTCGGCGCCGATGAAGGGGAACTCGTTGAACGCCGGGTCCCGGACCAGCTCCTCGAAGGTCTGCTTGAGCAGGTCCTTCCACATCCGCGGGCGGACCATGATGGAGAGGTGGACCGAGGCCAGCTCCTCGGCGGCAGCCGCGTGCGGGGTGTCGTACGGCAGGTAGAGCACGTCGCCGGGCTCGAGCAGGACGTCGATCACCGGCTCGCCCAGCTGCTCGGCGGTGTACGAGGCGGCTTCGCCGCGGCGGATGTCGGCCGGGTTCCACAGCCGCCACCGCTTGGTGCCCTCGGTCTGCACGATGAACAGGTCGACCGGGTCGTGGTGCGGGGCGAAGCCCTGCTTGCCGGCCGGGGTCAGGAACGCCACGCAGTCGGTCTTGGCGCCGAAGCGGTCGCTGATGACGCGGGTGAAGTCGCGCAGTGAGGTGTCGAGGTGGTTCAGGGAGCTCCACACGATGGTGGCGCCGGCCCGGAACAGCTCGTAGACCTTCTCCGGGACGATGGCGTCGGTGAGGTCGGTGCCCTGGACGGTGATCGTCTGGGTGAACCCCTGGTCGGGGACGCCGGCGCCCTTGAGGTTGGCCCGCAGGTAGGGCGGCCGGATGATCTCCAGCTGGACCAGCTCGTCGAGCCGGCGCAGCGAGAGGATGTCCTGGGGGTCCTTCAGCGCGCCCTTGCGCAGCAGCGGCTTCTTGTTGAAGTACTCGGCGAGGAATTCCTTCTCGTCGCCGACCAGGTCGGCAAAGGTGTAGCGCGTCATGCCGGTAGTCCGTTCCAGGTGTCCCGGATGCCTCCGGGGGGTGGGTGTCAGTGGCGGAGGGCGGGGGCGTCGCCGAAGACCGTGCCGGGGCCGTGGTCGCGGCGGAACTGCTCGAGGTTCTGCGCGAAGGCGGGGTCCTTCGAGGCGAGCCGTTCGGCGAGCAGCCGGACCCGGTTGGGGGTCCAGGTGTCCGGGTCGGCGAGGAGCTGCGGGGTGCCGGTGAGCAGCAGCAGGCCGGCTTCGGTGTGGCCGCGGTCGAGCCAGGACTGCCAGATCGCATCGCGGTCGGCTTCCTGCCCGGCGAAGAAGGCGGTGTCCCGGGGGTGCGGTCCGGTGGGCGGGGTGGCGTCGGCGGTGCCGGGCTCGCGGAGCAGCACGCGGCGGCCGGCCAGGTAGACGATCCGGATGCCCTTGCGGACGGCGAAGTTCAGGGCCTGGGCGGCGGTGTCGGCGATCGGCTCCCCCTTGTCGTTGAGGGAGGTGTTGCAGACGATCGGCACCCCGGTGGCGTCCCGGAACGCCTCGATGGCCCGGTGCAGCAGCGGGTTGTCGGCGGCGGTGAGGGTCTGGTGGCGGGCGGTGCCGTCGAGGTGGAGGATGGCGGGGACGCGGGCGCGGGCCTCGGGGCGGACCCGGGCGGCCTCCAGCATGTACGGGGAGGGGCGGTCCTGCTCGAACCAGTCGCGGGCGTGCTCGGCGAGCACGATCGGGGCGACCGGGCGCCACCACTGGCGCTGCTTGTATTCGTTGAGGAGGTCCTTGACCTTCTCCGAGCGGGGGTCGCCGAGCAGGCTGCGGTGGCCGAGGGCGCGCGGTCCCATTTCGGCGGCGCCGTCGGCCCAGACCAGCACCGAGTCGGTGAGGTCCTCGGCGAACCGCTCCGGGTCGAAGTCCGCGACCTCCTCGACGAACGGCGCGAACATGGCCAGCGCCTCGTCGGTCTCGGCGGGGCGCAGTTCGTTGCCCTGGTAGGCGGTGGCGATGTGCAGGTCGGCGGTTTCGAAGGCGCCGCCGGTCCACAGTCCGAGCAGGCCGAGGCCGAGGGCGACGCCGGAGTCGTTGGCGCAGGGCGGGGTGAGCAGGCCGCGGAACCGGTACCGGTCCAGCATCCGGGTGTTGGTCTGTACGTTGAGGGCGAAGCCGCCGCTGACCGAGAGGTAGCAGTCCTCGGGGCGTACGCCGCCCAGCGCGGCGAGTTTCTCCACGGTGCGGGCGGTGATCAGCTCGCAGCATTCCTGCACCACCTTCATGACGGCGCTGTGCAGGTTCTCCTCGGCGGTGAACCGGGGGTCGGGGGTGGTGCCGGCCAGCTGCCGTTCCGCCTCCGCGAGGACCCGCCCCACCAGGCCGAACGCGGCGGCCCAGGGCTGTACGTGGCCGCCGGGGAAGGTGAGGTCGCCGAGTTCGGCGGCGGCGTCGAGGTCGACCGCGGTGTCGCAGGCGGAGGCGAGTGCCATCAGGGTGCCCGGTTCCTTGCCCAGCACCCGGTCGGCGGCGTGGTAGAGCGGGGCGGGCGACTCGACCGGGGCGAAGGTGATGTCGCCGCGGACCGAGACGCAGCCGGCGTAGTAGGCGGGCGGCAGTTCCCGCTCCAGGACCAGGTCGGGGGCGGCGTCCACGGCCAGTCCGATGATCACGGACTCTTTGAACAGCCGGGTGTCCAGCAGCAGTCCGCTGAACAGGTGGCCCAGGCTGTGCAGCGGCAGCCCCTCGGCGCCCGCGGGCACCAGGAGCGGCTGGTAACCCGGCAGGCCGGGGGTGCCCCAGCTGACGGCGACATCGGCCGGGGTGAGGCCTTCGCCGGCCAGCAGGTGGGCCAGGAAGGCCTCGGTCCGCTCGGCGGTGTAGAGCGGCCAGGAGTGGTGCTTCTGGCCGCTGATCCGCTCCAGCTCCCAGTGCCGGACGAGTTCGACCCGGTCGGGCGTGCGCCGCCACAGCGAGAGGTTGTGGTCGTGGCGCGGGGAGATGACGGCCCGTTCGCCGGGCGGGGTGAGGTAGGCGGAGAGGATGTATTCGGCGGGCTGGTCAGCGTACGGGGGCACGGTGCTCCTCCTCGGGCATCCGACGGGACCACCAGTCGAGGATCGCCTCGTAGCGGGCGGTGCGGTGGCTGGGCAGGCCGGTGCGGGACATGTCGTGCCCCTCGCCGGGGAACAGCAGCAGTTCGGCCGGTACGCCGCGCATCTTCAGCGCGACGAACATCCGCTGCGCCTGCTCCATGGGGGTGTGCCGGTCGTCCTCGGACTGGATGAACATCATCGGGATGCCGATCCGGTCGGCGTAGCTGATCGGGCTGAGCTCCGCCCACCGCTCGGCGTCGGCGCCGTACAGGGCGATGGAGTTGTTGACCCCGTCGTCGGCGGAGCCGAAGTGGCTGTCGATGGCGTAGCAGCCGCGCTCGCCCATCGCCGCCCGGAACCGCTTGCCGTGGTGGGCGGCGAGCCAGGCGGACATGTAGCCGCCGAAGGAGCCGCCCTGGACGCCGACCCGGCCGGCGTCGAGGGATTCGTCGCGCAGCGCGTGGTCCAGCAGGGCCAGCAGGTCGGGGGCGGTCCGGCGGGCCAGGTCGTCGGCGGCCCAGCGGCCGTGTGCCTGCCCGTATCCAGAGGTGCCGCGCGGGTTGCCGAGCACCACCGCGTAGCCGGCGCGGGCGTAGATCTGGGCCTCCTCGAAGGAGGCGGGACCGTTGAGGGTGTAGCCCCACTGGGTGTACGGGCCGCCCTTGATCTGCAACAGCACCGGGTGCGGGCCGGGGCCCTCGGGGCGGACCAGCCAGCCCTGGAGGGGATAGCCGTCCTCGGCGTGTGCGGTGAACTCCTCGACCGGGCGCAGGCGGGCGCGGGCCCGGAGTTCGGCGCCGAAGGTGGTCAGTTCGCGTTCGGGTTCTGGTTCGCGTCCGGTGCCGTCGCGGAGCACGGTGAGGTCGCCGGCGCTGCCTGCGGCGGACAGCACGGCGGCGATGGTGGTGGTGCCGTCGGGGGCCTCCGCCACGGCGAATCCGTTGACCTGGCGGCGGCCGGTGACGACCGGGCGGGGTTCACCGCCGTCGTACGGCACCAGGACCAGGTGGACCTCGCCGCGCCAGTCGTTGGGGAAGTACACCCCGTCCCGGCCGGGCTGGATCATCAGGGAGGAGAAGCTCAGGTGGTAGGGCTCGGGGTCGGTGAGCCGGACCGGGTCGGCGGACCCGTCGGCGAGGACCGTCCAGAGGCCGTAACTGCTTGCGCCGCGTGCCCGGTTGTCCTCGGTGAGGGTCTCGGCGGCGAAGCAGACCCGGCTGCCGTCCGGGGAGAACCGGGGGCAGCTCATCTCCAGGCCGCCCCGGGTGAGCGGGCGCTGGCCGCTGCCGTCGGGGGCGCACACCCACACGTCGCGGCGCAGGTCGTCGGCGTGGCCGGGGTGGCGGCCGGAGACGAAGGTGAGCAGGGAGCCGTCGGGGCTCCAGGACACCTCGTCGTGGTCGTAGGGGCCCGAGGTGAGCTGGGCGGCGGCCGGGGCGGCGGTGAAGGGGGCTGCGGCGAAGGGGCCCGCGGTGAACGGGTCGGTGACGAACACCTGGCGCGGCCGGTCGAAGGTGAAGCCGAGCCCGTCCGCCATGAAACGCAGCGCGGTGATCCGGCGTGGCCGCTCCTTGCCGGGCGGTACGCCGGGCAGGTAGCGGCCCGGTTCGGGCACCCGGGCCGTGAAGGCGAGCCGGGTGCCGTCCGGGCTCCACACCGGCTGACCGGCGCCGAGCGGCAGGTCGGTGACCGGGAACGGGTCGCCGCCGTCCATCGGGAGCAGGTGGATCTGGGCGGGACCGCCGCCGGGCAGCGGGCGCAGGAAGGCGAGCCAGCGCCCGTCCGGGGAGAAGGCGGGGGCGTTGTCGGACGGGCCCCGGGTGAGCCGGCGGGCCGGCGCGGACCCGTCGGTCGGGGCCACCCACAGTTCGGTCGCGTTGGCATCGGCGGCCAGGTCGGGTGCCGTCACGCTGACGGCGGCCAGACGTCCGTCGCCGGACAGTGCGGGCCGTCCCAGAATTCGCAGCAGATCGATATCCGTAGGGAGCATGGACGGAAAAGTAGGAGCGGAATCTGGGCTGGCTCAACCTCGTTCAACTGCGACGTCCAACTGCGGCAATGCCGCGGTTGGACGGGCGGGTTGAGCAGAGCCGCCGGGGTCCGGCATCATCGTGCGTTCCTGCCCGCCGACCGCAGAGGTGAGGTTACGCATGGCACCGGGGAAGGGTCTCCTGAAGGGGCTGCAGAGGGGGCCGCTGAAGGGTCCGCTGAAGAATCCGGATTTCCGGCGGCTGTGGACCGCGGGATTCGTCTCGGAGACCGGCGACTGGATATTCATGATTGCCATGCCGGTGTTCGTCTACCGGCTCACCGGTTCGGTTTCGGCCACCGCGACGAATTTCATCCTGGAACTGCTGCCCGGTCTGCTGCTGTCGCCGGTGGCCGGGGTGCTCGCGGACCGCTGGGACCGGCGCCGGCTGATGATCGGGGTGAGCCTGGTCCAGGTGCTGGTGCTGCTGCCGCTGCTCGCCGTCGACGGGCCCGGCGACCTGTACTTGGTCAACATCGTCACCTGTGCGCAGGCCGCGCTGGCCACCGTCTTCCAGCCCGCCAAGTACGCGCTGCTGCCCTCGCTGGTCGCCCCGGCCGACGTCGCCGCCGCCAACGGACTGGCCAGCCTGGGCGGCAACCTGGCGCGGCTGCTGGGCGCGTCCTGCGGTGGTTTCGTGCTGGCCGGGCTGGGGCTGCCGGGCGTCCTGGTGATCGACGCGGCCTCCTTCCTGCTGGCTGTGGCACTGCTGGCCCGCCCGTTCCGGGTGCCGCGGCCGGCCGCGGCGCGGGAGCGGGTGTGGCGGGCCTGGGTGGCCGGGCTGCGGGAGATCCGGGACCGGCGCGGGCTGCGGCTGATGGTGCTGCCGGTGGGACTGATCGGCTTGGCGCAGGGTCTGTTCGCGGTGCTGTTCGTGGTCTTCGTGACCGAGCGGCTGGGCGGCGGCGAGGGCGAGACCGGTCTGCTGCGCGGGGTCCAGGCGATCGGCGGCATGGCGGGCGGGGCGGTGATCGGCGTGCTGGCCCGGCGTACCGATCCCGGCCGGCTGCTGGGCCGGGCGCTGCTGGTGTTCTCCGCGATGACCGCCCTGACCTGGAACAGCGCCTACCTGACCACCGCGATCTGGTTCCAGGCAGCGCTGTTCGCGGTGCTGGGGGCGCCGGGGATCGGGGTGTTCGCGGGCCGGATGGCGATCGTCCAGCTGCACACCTCGGACGCCACCAGGGGGCGGGTGCTGGCCTCCTTCCAGAGCGTGTTCGACGGGTTCACCGCCCTGGGCATGGCCTTGGCGGGCTCGCTGGCCGGGCTGCTCGGGCTGCCGCTCGCACTCGATGTGCAGGCCGCGCTGCTGGGGGTGGCGGGGCTGCTGGCGCTGTGGCACTTCCGGCCGACGCGGGTGGCGGGGGTCGCGGGGGTGGCTGGGGACGTAAGCCCGCCTTCTCCTGATGGCGGGCCGGAAGGCTGCGTGGCCGGGGCGGGTGGCCGGTCTCACGACGCCGACCGGGTTGCGTAGGTTGCCTGGTTGACCTTGACCCTGGGGAAGACCGGAGCGTAGCGGGCATGGAGGAAGACGCACTGCTCAGCATCGGCGCGTTCGCCCGGCGGGCGCGACTGTCGCAGAAGGCCCTACGGCTGTACGACCGCCAGGGCCTGCTGCCGCCCGACCATGTCGATCCCGTCACCGGCTACCGGTACTACCGGGAGAGCCGGCTCGGGGCCGCCCGGCTGGTCGTGCGGCTGCGCGGGCTGGACATGCCGCTGGCCGAGGTCGGCGCGGTTCTGGCTGCCCCGGCGTCGGAGGCGGCCCGGCTGGTGGCCGCGTACTGGGACGGCGTCGAGCGCCGCCTCGCGGCCCAGCGGGAGCTGGCGGCGTACCTCCGTAACCATCTGCTCGGAGACGAAGGGGTCCTGGACATGTACGAGATTCAGCAGCGCGAGGTGCCGGAGCAGCTGGTCCTCACGGAGCAGCGGCACATCACCCCGGAGGAGCTTCCGGGCTGGATCACCGCGGCCCTGGACCGGCTGGCTCCGGTGGCGGAGGCACACGGGGGCTTCTTCGGGCACCCGTTCGTCGTCTATCACGGCGAGGTGACCGAGGACTGCGACGGCCCCGTGGAGGTCTGCGTCCCGGTGGACCCGGCGCGGGCGGCCGAGTTCCCGGTGGCCAGTCGGATCGAGCCGGCCCATGTGGAGGCTTACACGCGCGTGACGAAGGCTCAGGTGGGCTATCCGCAGATCCTCTCTGCGTACGACGCGGTGTACGCCTGGGCGGAGGAGGAGGCCCGCACGGTGTCGGCGGCTCCCCGCGAGGTCTACTTCGTGGAGTGGGACGAGGTTGCGCCGACGGACCCGGCTTGCGATATCGCCGTTCCGTTGGCCGACGCCGGCTGAGCCAGGCGCCGCAACACGAAGGTGGGCCCGCGTCCGAGGACGCGGGCCCACCGTTTTGCATGTGATCTGCATCACGCAGACCGAGGCGATCGCTGCGAACAACCGCCCCGAGGGCCCTCCAGGCGAAGGAGTGGCTTGGGTACCGAGTTTCCGGCCTCATGCGCGGTAGCGCACGTGGGCCGGACAGCTCCGGACAGAGCCGGACAGGGGTCGACGGCGTCATCGCCCACCGATCCGTCGGCAGAGCTGTCGCCACCTTGAGATCGCCGCGCCCGACGGCATCTCCCGTGCCGGACAGGCCCGGACAGTGCCGGACGGTTCCGGAGGGCAGCCGGACGGCAGCGCGCGGTTCTGGACGGCGGCCCGCACGGCACCGGGCGCGCTTGAATTGACGGCTCGTCAGATTGAGGTCCGGCGCAGCAACTGGGCATGGCCGGGAGCCCGTTGCGGCCCGCTCGGGGCCGGGTCATGCTGCTGTCCTGCCTTTCGCGAGAGAGGCGTCCGAGGGTCTGCGAAACCCTCTGCACCACCCTCCAGGCGAACGTCTACATCAGGAGTGACTCCATGCTGTGGCTCTACGTTCAGGGGAAGGGCTGGGTCCTCCAGCCCGCCCCGCCCGCCCCCTCCGGGTGTGTCATCACGCCCGTCGTCCACCCCGGCTTCGGCTTCACCCGCACAGCCAGGGCAACCGTCGTCTTCACCGCCCTGCTCGGCCTGGCGTGGATGTGGAGCGACGGGCACGAGATCGAGGTCATCGGCGCGGCTCTCGCGGCAGTGCTCATCGAGATCCTCGCCCGACCGGTGCGCCGCACGGTCCGCCTCGTGCGTCGGGGTGGCGCAGGCAGCCCGTGGCACGGTGCCCGATGACCGCGCGCGAGGAGTTCAGCCGGGCCCTCCTGGATGCCAAGGTCTACAGCGGCCTGAGCATGCGGCAGATCGCCGAAGGAGCGGATCCAGCGCTTCCGGTGAGTCTTGTGGCGTCCGTCCTCAATGGAGGATCCCTGCCGGGCAGAGACCGGTTCGAGCGCCTCCTCACCGGATTGCAGCTCCCCAAAGACCACGCCGACCATCTGCGTGTCCTCCGTAATAGGGCAGTGAACGAGTCCGGTCGGGAACGTCCGCCGACGCCACGCGTGCCGGAGCCGTCGTACGTCGTGAACGGCGGCAACGTCACGATTCAGCAGTACGGCCCGTCGTCGGAGTCGGTTCCGCAGTACGGCCGCCCCAGCCCCCTGCATGTCACCACACCCGCCGACTTCGTCGCGGCCCTCAACGCCGTGCACATCTGGGCCGGCAAGCCGACGCTGCGGAAGCTGGTGGCACTGGGCAACGGCATCCTCAAGCGGAGCACGGTCAGCGACATGCTGAACGGCTGCACGGTGCCCTCGCTGGACCGGTGCACGGCCTTCCTCCGGGCCTGCGGCATCTCCGACGTGGAGGACTGGGTGTTCACCTGGCGCCGGCTGAAGGCCCTGGAACAGCCCCACGCCGCCCCGTGGCTCCCCGGGGCATCGGGCTGAGACCGGTGCGGGCCGGGCAGGGTTTGCTGCATGAATGACAAGATTCCTGCCCGGCTCGCCGAGGACCCTGATGGCGGTCTGTACCGACGCACAGCTCAATGGCTGGGCGGCAATCCGCACCGCGGACGTCGCCAAGGTCCGCCGGCGGGGCGACCGGACCTGCCTGACCATCAGGGCGTTGCAGGGCTGCGGCCCAAGTCGCTCCGGATCCGCGAGGTCGACACGGACGGCCGGTACGAGCAGACCCTGCGGGAATTCGCCGGTCCGCGCCCCTAGATATGCGACTCGTGTTGAATACACGACAGGTGTTGATTAGCTTGGAGACATGATCCGGATCGAGTTGTGGGCAGACGTGGTCTGCGCGTGGGCGTACATCGGCAAGCGGCGGGTCGAGGCGGCGCTGCGGGGGCGGGAGGGAGAGGTCGAGGTCGTGTGGCGGCCCTTCCGGATCGATCCGATGACTCCGGCCGAGGCGGCGCCCCTGGCCGAGGTACTGCAGGGCCCGCTGGTCGACGCGGCGTTGCAGCAGTGCGCGCCGGGGCTGTCCGCGGCCGAGAACCGGGTGCGGGTGTCCGAGATCGCGGCGGCCGAGGGGCTGGGTCCCCGGTGGGGAGCCGCCTGGCGTGCGTCCAGCCATGACGCGCACCGGCTGATCGCCCTGGCGTACGAGCACGGGGGCGCACGGCTGCAGGACGCGGTGGTGGAGGTGGTGCTCCGGGCGCACTTCGTCGAGGGCCTGGACATCAGTCTGGCCGAGACGCTGGACGGGGTCGCCGGTGCCGCGGGGTTCTCGGAGGGCGGGCCGCTGCTGCGTGCGGGTGGTGGTGACGCGGCGGTCAGGGAGTTGCTGCTGCGGGGCAAGGCGATCGGGGTGACGACCTCTCCCACGCTCGTGGTGCACGGTGAGGCGCTGGTGGGTGCGCATGCGCCCGAGGTGATCGCGGAGTTCGTGGCCCGGGCGGCGGAGGTCGCGCCCCGGGTACTGCCGGCGGAGGTGGAGCGGTTCCGGCATGCGGAGACCCTGCTCGACAAGGGTGATCCGCTGGGCTGTCTGTCGTTGCTGCAGCCGCTGATGGACGCGTACGAGAAGGACCAGAACGTACGGCTGCTGGCGGCGCGGGCGTACTTCCGTTCGGCGCAGTTGGGGCGGGCGCGTACGACGCTGGAGGCGTTGGTGGCGGAGGTGCCCGACGACGCGTACGCCCGGCTGATGCTGGGGCGCGTACTGGAGCGGCAGGGCCTGGGCGAGGAGGCCGCCCCGCATCTGCGGATCGCCTCGGCGATGGATCCGTCCCTGACGAGGCCTGCTGTGCGATAAGTGTGGCTTAAATGACAGGTGTTGCTTTTGCGTCATGAGTTGCTGATTCTGGGGGCATGCCGACCAACTCGAACACCAGAGGCGCCTCGCGCGACCCTCGCGCCCGGCGGACCAGGGCACTCCTTCGGGCCGCCGTCCTGGAACTCTCGATGGAGAAGGACCTGGACGGCATCACGATGGGTGACATCGCCGAGCGGGCGGAGGTGAACCGGGCCACCGTCTACCTCCACTACAAGGACCGCGAGGATCTGCTCCTCGACGCCACCGAGAGCACGATGGAGGGTGTCGTCGAGGCGGCGCGGGCCTGCCGGCTGACGGCGGATACGCACCGGCTGTTCGAGGAGACCCCGGTCCACCTGGTGAACCTGTTCGGCCACGTCGACCGGCATCGCGCCCTCTACCGCCGGATGCTCGGCGAGGACGGCAGCCCCCGGTGCTCCGCGCGGCTGGAACGGCTGTTGGCGCAGGCCTGGTTCGAGCAGCTGCTGGCGGAAGCCGGGCCCGGCCCGCTGGACGAGGACACCCTGCTGATGCGCGCGCACTTCCTGAGCGGAGGGATGCTGGCCGTCATCGCCCGGTGGACCCGGGGCGAGCTCGACGGCGAGGAGGGCGAGGGGGGCGCTGGCGGCATGGGTGTCGAGCGCGTCGCGGGGCTGGCCTGGGCCCTGATCCGCGGCCGGGGATGACGGAGAGGGAGACGGAGGCCGCGGGAAGGGCGGTTTGGTGCGCTGCCGGGGGCTCTCGCTGCCTCAGCCCGGGGTCCCGTGTGCTCCCGTGCCGCGGCGGAGCAGGTAGGCGGCGGCGGTGGTGACCAGGAGCGTCATACAGGCGATGAAGACCAGGCCGGCGCCTTCCAGGCCGAGCGGGGCGGCCAGTAGGCCGACGCCGATCACCGGGACGGAGATTCCGGTGTAGGCCACGACGAACAGGGTGGAGATCACGGCTGCGCGGTGGTCCGGGGGCGAGGCTCCGGCTACGGCGGAGAGGGCCCCGCGGAAGGCGAGGCCCTGGCCGACGCCGCCGAGGAGGGCGCTGAGGACCACCAGGACGAGCAGGTCCCAGTGGAGGGCGGCGGCGAGGAGGGCGAGGCCGAGGAAGAGCCCGGCGCAGCCCACCGGGAGGGAGCGGGCGACGCCGACGCGGTCGACGGCCAGTTGGCCGGCGGTGGAGGCGAAGAAGGCGAGGGCGACGATCAGGCCGCTCACGGCGTGGTTGGTCACGTGGAGGGACTGGGCGAGGAACGCCGGGCTGACCGAGGTGAAGACGCCGAACAGGGCGAAGCCCACGAAGGAGGCGATGGCCGCCGGGGCGAAGACCGCCCGTACCTGCGGGGGCAGGGCCAGGGGCTGGGGGCGGACCGTACGCAGGGGCTGCCGGTCGCGGACCGTTTCCGGGAGGCGGAGCAGGATCGCGGCCGAGGCGGCGATCAGGGCGAGGTGGACGGCGAAGGGGAGGATCAGCGGCCAGGGGGCGTACTGGGCGAGGAGGCCGGCGAGGAGCGGGCCGCAGCCCAGGCCGCCCATGTTGGCGGCGGTGGCCACGAGGGTGGCGCGGGCGGCGCCGCCGGCGGGGGCCAGGTCCATCACGTACGCGGTGGCGGCTCCGGTGAAGAGGCCGGCGGACAGACCGGAGAGGAGCCGGCCGGCGTACAGCCAGCCGAGTCCGGTGGCGCAGAGGAAGCAGAGGGCGCTGGCTGCTGCGAAGCCCAGGCCGCAGAGCAGGACGGGGCGGCGGCCGACGGTGTCGGAGGCGTTGCCGGTGAGGAGGAGTACGGCGATGACGCCGAAGGCGTAGACGGCGTACACGACGGTCACCGTCAGCTCGGAGAACCCGAACTTCTCCTGGTAGAGGCTGTAGAGGGGGGTCGGCAGGGTGGTGCCGGCCATGCATACGGCGAACACCGCTCCGCTGAGCAGGCACTGGCGCCAGCCCCGCCGGCCACTGTCAGGGTCCTGACGGTGACCGCGTCCCGCCGTGCCCGGGCGGCGCGGCGGGACGGGGCGGGCGGGTGTCATGCCGGGCGGGGCTGGGGGCGGGTGGTGCCCGGGAGGCAGGTGACGGAGGGGTTGAAGGTCTGGTGGAGGCCCTTGGGGTTCTCCTTCCAGAGCCACAGGTGGAGGGCGTAGTGCACCGGCTGGCCGGGGAAGTTGCCGCGGTTGGGGCCCTTGAACGGAGTGCCGAAGAGGGTGGGCCGGTCCTCGTCGGTGGCGGTGTTCTGGTCGCGGTCGTAGACCACCCACTGGACGCCGACGAGGCGTTTGCCGCCCTTTCCGTCGTCTTCGTAGAAGAGGGCGGCGGGTTTGGCGGGGTCGACGGAGTTGTCGAGTGCGTGGTTGAAGTGGGGGTAGCCGAGGGCGCCCGAGCCGGCCCGGTCGGCGACGCAGTACGTGTCGGGGACATAGCCGTCCCGGACGGCGTTGGCGTGGAGGTGGTAGGGGGCGGTGGCGCGGTAGGTGAGGGCGCGCTCGAAGGCGGCCCGGCCGCTGTCGGGGCCGGCCGCGGTCGCGGTGACCGCGGCGGGGCCGGTGACGGCGGCCAGGGTGAGGGTGGCGGCTGTGGTGAGGGCCAGGGCAAGTGGTCGGGCCATGCGCGGACTCCTTGGGGCGGGCTGGCTGCGGGAGGGAGCCTTTCCCCGGGTTCGGCGGGCCTGCCACAGGGGGCCGCTGGACGGCTGACGGCCGTCGGTGCAGCGGGGCGGGGGTGCCGGTCGCGGCTTTTCCCGGTACGGGCCTGGCCGGGCGGGGTGGCGGGGGCCGGGCGGGGTGGCGGTTGCGGCTCACTCGAACGTGCCATGGGCCGTTTCGGGTTCCGTGCGGGCAGGGAACCGGTGTGTCCGCGGAACGCGAGTGTCCGGATGTCCGGGTGTCACGGAGGGTGCGGAACATGGCGCAGGAGAAGGCGGCACCCGGCAGCGGTGCTGCGCTGCAGGAGATCGTGTCGGCCGTGTCGAAGGGTGCGCCGGAGTACCGGACGTGTCCTCATGCGATGTACGCGGCGCTGCGCGAGCAGGCGCCGGTGTGCCTGCTGAAGCCGCCGCACGGGGTGGACACCTACCTGATCACGCGGTACGAGGACGCCCGGGACGCGCTGTCGGATCCGCGGTTCAGCAAGAACATGCGGGGGGCCCTGGACACGTACCACGCGGTGTACGGGAGCTTCTTCGACGCGCTCGACGACAACGTGCTCTTCTCGGACCCGCCGCGGCACACGCGGCTGCGCCGCACGCTGAGGGGTGCCTTCACGCCCCGCCGGGTGGAGGAGATGCGACCGCGCGTCACCGAGATCGCGGAGGGGCTGCTGGCGGCGTGCCGGGCCGGCGGCGAGGGCGGCGAGCCGGTCGATCTGATGTCGTCGTTCGCGTTTCCGCTGCCGATCGCGGTGCTGTGCGAGCTGATGGGTATTCCGGAGAAGGATCGTCCGGAGATCCTGGAGCACTTCTCGGTGGTGACCCGGGCGCGGTTCGATCCCCGGCTGAAGGCGGAGCTGCGGGCGGCGGAGGAGTGGCTGCAGGAGCGGTTGGGGCAGCTGATCACGCACACGCGCGAGCATCCGTCGGACTGTTTCCTCAGTGACCTCATCCGGGCGGAGGAGGGTGAGGAGGGTCTGGACGACGCGGAGCTGGTGTCGTCGCTGTGGGTCATCTTCTTCGCCGGGCACAAGACCACCGCGTACCAGATCGGGAACTTCGTCCTCAATCTGCTGCTCCATCCGGATCAGTTGGAGATGCTGCGGCGGGATCCGGAGCTGATTCCGCGGGCGGTCGAGGAGATCGTGCGGTTCGAGGGCTCGGTGGAGACGTCGACCTTCCGGTACGCGGCGGAGGACGCGGAGGTCGCGGGGACGCTGATTCCCAAGGGGTCCCTGGTCCAGATCGCCATCACCTCGGCCAACCGCGACCCCGGGAAGTTCGACTCCCCCGATGTGCTGGACGTGACCCGCGAGGGCTTGCAGGGGATGCACCTGGGCTTCGGGCACGGGACGCACTACTGCCTGGGGGCGCCGCTGGCGCGGCTGGAGCTCGAGGTGGCGCTGACCTTGCTGTTGCGGGAGTTCCCGGAGCTGGAGCTGGCGGATGCGGAGGAGAGCAAGGGGGCGTGGCTGAAGGGGCCGGTGGCGGCGTTCCGGGGGCTGGAGCGGCTGCGGCTCGTGCTGGAGCCGGCGGGATCGCTGGCTGCGGTGGCTGCGGTGGCTTCCGAGAAGTGACTTCGACCTGATGGGTGGTGGCTGGGCATGTCGGATTCGGCGCGTACCTCCGGACTGCGTCTTTTGGGGATGCCGGCGGACGAGCTGCAGATCTCCGAGGTGGGGAGCGTGGAGCTCTCCGGGGTGGCGCGGGTCGATTCCGCTGCGGTCCCGGCTGCGGCGGCGCACGCCGTTCAGTCGAAGATCGACATGCATCATCATTTCTGCGCACCGGAATGGCGTGAGTGGGCGGAGCGTCACGGGCTGATCCGGCGGGAGCAGTTGCCGCCGTGGGCGCAGCTCGACGTGGCGGCCTCGGTCGGGTTCATGGACCGTGCGGGGATCGCGACGGCGGTGCTCAAGCCGATGCTGCCGGCGCGCTACGAGTCCTCGGCGCAGCTGCGGGAAGCGATCACCATCACCCTGCGCTCGATGATCGAGGTGGCGCAGTCGCATCCGGGGCGGTTCTCGTTCTACGTGCCGCTGTTCCTGGACGATGCCGATGCCTCGTCGTGGGCGGTGCGCCGGGGGCTGGGGCAGCTGGGTGCCGTCGGGGTGAACGTGACGGCCAATTACGGGGGCGTGTACCTCGGGGATCCTTCGTACGACCGGGTGTTCCACGAGCTGGACGACTGTTCCGCGGTGGTGGACACCCATCCGCACCACCTTCCGGGCGGTCCGCCCGGTGCGGGCGGTGCGGGCGGTCCGGGCGGTCCGGGCGGTCCGGGCGGTGCGTCGACGGTGCCGGGGATCCCGAACTTCCTGTGCGACTTCCTGCTGGACACCACGCGGGCCGCCGTGAACATGATCAGCCAGCGGACGCTGGACCGGTTCCCGAACATCTCGGTGATCCTGCCGCACGCCGGCGGCTTCCTGCCGTACATCGCGATGCGGATGCAGGCGCTCGGGCGGTTCTGCGACCCGCCGGTCGATGCGGGGGCGGTGCGGGACTACCTCCAGCGGTTCTACTACGACACGGCGGGCCCGATGGCGGCTGCGGGAACGCTGCTCGCGCACGTGCCGGCCGATCACGTGATGTTCGGTACCGACTGGCCCGCGGCTCCGGCCGACACGGTGACGGATCTGGCGCTGCCCGTCCTCGATGCCGATCCGTTCATCAGCCCGGCGCAGCTCCAGGGGATCTACCGCGACAACGCGCTGCGTCTGATCCCGCAGCTGGCGACGGTCTGAGAGGCTGGGTCGGCCCCCGGGGGCCGACCCAGCAGCCCTATCGGGTGTAAGGACGGGTAAGGATTTCCATGTTGTGGCCGTCGGGGTCGTCGAAGTACGCGCCGCGACCGCCGAAGAGGGCGTTGGTGCGACCGGCTTCGGTGTGGTGGGGGTCTGCGTAGTAGGTGACTCCGACCGCCTCCAGGCGGGCGATCATGGCGTCGAACTGTGCGTCGGGGACCAGGAACGCGTAGTGCTGGGACTGGATGGGCTCGTCGGTGAGCTGGTAGTAGTCCAGGGTCACACCGTTGCCGAGGTCCACAGGCAGGAAGGGCCCGAAGGGGGCGCCGACTTCCAGGCCGAGGACGGCGGCGAGGAACTCGGCCGACAGCTGCCGGTCCTTGGCGTGGACCACGGTGTGGTTCAGCTGGACGGTGGTGACGGGCGGTTCGTTCGGGGTGTGCGGCATGGGGTTTCCTCTGGTTCCTCTCCGGGTGGATGTTCGATGAGTGGGGCCCGTGGGCGGGCTCCCGTCGAAGACGCGGAGAGGGGAGGGCGGGGCTCTGGCCGCCCGGCGCGCGCTCACGCCATGGCCGGGCGCCTCACTCGTGCATGGCCTGTGGCCGACCCGGTCGTCATGCCGATGATCATACGTCCTGCCGCAGTTTCCGGACAGTACGCAGGCGACCGCCGCCCCGCCCCCGCCTCCGGGAGAGGGCAACGCCGGCCAGGCAGATGGCACCGCCGAGCAGGGTGAGCCGGCCGGGAACCTCGCCGAGGGTGGCCCAGGCGATGAGGACCACCGCGGCGGGCACCGCGTAGGTGGTCGCGCCCATCTTGCCGGCGGTGGTCCGCGACAGGGCGTACGTCCAGGTCGTGAAGGCGAGGGCGGTGGGAAACAGGCCCAGGTAGAGCATGTTCAGGGTGGCCGGCAGCGGTGCCTCCGGCAGCTCGGTGACCAGCTGCCCGGCGAAGGGCAGGGTGACGGCGGTGCCGACGAAACAGCCGTACGTGGTCACCTGGAGCGGACTGGCGTGGCGCAGGGCGGGCTTCTGGGCGACCACGCCGGCGCCGTAGGCGAGGGCGGCGAACAGGCAGAGCAGCACGCCGGTGAGGGAGGCGGGGCCGCCCTGGGAGGTGGACAGGCCGACGACGGCCGCGCCGGCGAACGAGACGGCCATTCCGGCGAGCAGGGCAGGCGGGAAGCCTTCCTTCAGCAGCCAGCCGCTGAGCAGGGCGATCACGATCGGGCCGATGTTCACGACCATCGCGGCGGTGCCGGCGTCCACCTGCTGCTCGCCCCAGTTGAGGGCCACCATGTACAGGCCGAACCAGAGCACTCCGGAGACCAGGATGCCGGGCCAGGCCTTGCGGGGCGGCAGCGGGACCTGCTTGACGAGCAGGACGCAGCCGAGGGCTAGGGAGGCGGTCAGCAGGCGTCCGAGAGCGAGGGCACCGGGGCTGAAGTGCTCGGCGGAGACCCGGATGGAGACGAAGGCGGAGGCCCAGAGGGCGACGGTGACGCCGGCGGCCGTCAGAGCGCGAGAGTCGGTGCCGGTGGCGGTGCCGCTCGTGGAGCCGGTGTGATCCATGACGTGAACCTATTCGGCGTGGGGGCGGCCCGGCCGGATCGATCGGCTCAGGGTGTGCCAGGGGACGGTGTCGCCGGGCTCGAGGAAGTACCGCTCGATCTCGGTGAAGCCGTGGGCGGCGGCGAAGCGCAGGCCGTCCGGGTTGGAGCCGAGGACGACGGTCTCGACGGTGGTGGCGCCGAGGGCGCGTGCCGCGGCCAGGGCGTGCTCGTACAGGCGGGTGCCGAGTCCCGCTCCGCGGTGGTCGGGGAGGATGCGGGCGATGACGGTGGCGGTGGCGGGGTCCTCGGCGGGGGGCCGGACCGTGGAGCAGCCGACCAGGGTGTCGCCGAGGTAGGCGACGTCCAGGTGGTTGCGGCCGGAGCGCTCGCGGACGTCGGCCAGGGAGAGCGGGTCCGCGGGGATGATCAGGTTGTGGACGTACTGCCAGTCCAGAAGCAGGCTTTCGGCCCCGGGCCGGACCCGTTCGAAGCGAAGATCGGTATCGGTCACCGGAGCAGCAGACCCGCTGATCGCCATGCTGTCAACGGAATTCGGCCACGCCTCCGCTCTGAACGGTTTTCAACACTCGACGTCTGGTCCCCCAGTCCTTCGGCTCGGGACTGGGGGCTGCGGACGTCACATCAGATGACGGCCTTTTCGATGGCCTCGAAGATGTCGGCGTCGGTCTCCTGCTGCCAGGACGGCAGGTCGGGCCAGTCGGCCACGTAACCCGGCTTCGGGTCCTTGAAGTGCTTGAACATCTGGGCCGTCCAGCATGTCGCGACGAAGCGGCTCTTCTGCTCGCGGGACAGCCTCGATGTGTGGCCGCCGCTGATCTCGATGAACTGCCGGACCTGGTCGTAGACCGACCCTGCGGCCTCGCGCTCCCACTGCGGGGTGTCCTCCCACGGGGTCACGTAACCGGCCTTCGGCTCCCCGGGGAAGTACTGGTGCACTCCCGCGATCCAGGTTTCCCGGAACAGTCGTGCACCTTCGGTCTGCGACATGCCTACCCCTCTCGTCACGGCGTGCTCAGCGTGGCGATCTCTGCCCCCAGCTCCGCTACGCGGTGGTCACGGCTCAAGGGCCCGAACTCGTCGCACAGAGCTTGGAGTCTACGGGCGACATAGCCGGATGCTGAGGCTCGGGCCAGGCTGACGGCTTCCCGCCCGTACGCCAGAACCTGGTCTGCGTCACGCCGCTTCGCGCCGATGGCGGCCAGACTGGTCAGCACTGCACCCCGGCGCCGATACGACTGCCCCGACGCAAGAGCGGTCTGCGCCAGTGCGGTCTTCAACGTCGCCTCCGCCCGGTCCAGGCGTCCGAGCTGCACGTACCGCGCTCCGCGCTCCTCGGCCAGGCGGGTGCCGTCGAAGCGGAGCCATCCGCCGTTCGTACTGTCCGCGGTGAGGTCCCTGACCTTCTCAGCCTTGTCGAGCGCGCGTTCGCATGCTGCGAGGTCGCCGAGGCCGGCGTAAGCCTCCGCTTTGACCGAGGCGACCCAATGCTGCGTCGAAAGATCGCTGTCCCCTCGCCCAGCCAGCCGCTCGGCCGCGCCCAGCATCTGCGCCGCCTGGCGATAGCGCTGCTCGGACATGTCCACGTAGGCGTGGCGTACGAGGGCGCAGGCCCACAGGTCGTACGCGCCTGCGTCCTTACTGACCGAGGCCGCGAGTGAGTACGAGGCTGCGGCATCGGTGTACCTGTTCCCGTCGAAGGCGACTTCGCCGGCCATCTGGAACAGGTCGGCCGCTGCGCTCAGGAGGGGGCGGGAACTGCCTCGGCTGGCGGCCAGTGCTTCGTTCAGAGTCGTCAGCTGGTCACGGATGACGGGGTAGACCGAGCCCTTCGAACGCGCCAGTTGGTAGACCTGCCACAGGTGGGCGTTCATCCGCTCGAAGTCGGCGGGCGTCCCCCTCAGCACCCCATCGGTGAGGGCCTCGGCCTCGTCGATGGGCAGGGCCGTCAGTGCCCCGCTGACGGTGAGGATGCGGAGGAATTCGCGGCGGATCATTTCGTCGGGGTCTCCCGCGCTCGGGTGGTCACTGGACTGCCGCCCTGTGGCCTCCTGTCCTGCGGCTCGTAGCTCTGTCAGGAGGGCGTCAAGCTCTTGGAGGCTGACTTCGAGGGCGATGGCCAAGCCTCGCCGCTGGGGTGGCTGCGGTTCGATCCTGCCGCTCTCCCAGCGCCCGACCGTCGTGCGGTCCACGCCGAGTAGCCCGGCCAATTTCTCCTGACTGTAGCCCAGGGTCTTGCGCCGTTCGGCCAGCCCCATGACGACCCCTTCCCGCGACTGCGAAGCCTGCGGCACCCGTGCACGGATCTGATCCAAGAATGCGGCATATACGCCGTGGAGTCCGTCGACTTCCGGCGCTTTCCTGGGAGTTGTCGCGAATGGACCGGGCATGACGCAGCGGAAGGGTGCTGATATGGCAACGCAGAACGGCGCGGAGGGACACGTCCACGAACGGCCTTCTCCGCCTCTCGACCTCGCTGCGGAGCCTCGCCTCCTCATGACGCTTCACGTCTCCCGCGACTCCGGTCGTACGTGGTCTCAGACGACGCGTGTCCAGTCGGGTGACCCGTACGTCATCCTCTCGGACCCGGGCCGCTACCCGCCGTGCGAGTGCCCGCGCTGCGGTGGCCAGCCGGTATCCGCCCGTGCACTCAGCCCGGCGGCCGTCACCACCCACAAGTAGTGCTAGCCCCGCCTGCCTGGCCCCTTCTTCTGTATGGAGTTCCTACGTGGAGAGCGCACCACTCGCCCCGTCCCGGCACCCTCGCCCCCCTCGCAACGAGAGCTGCGGGGACTGCGGCGGCAGTGGCGCCGACTCGTCCGGCAAGAGCTGCGGCACCTGCAACGGGCTCGGCGAGATCTACTGCGACGCCGGCCGTCAGGGCTTACGCGCGCCGTCACGTTCCTTGATCTGGAAGGTAGGCCTCTGATGGCCCACGCTCTGATTGCTTCACCGTTCCTCGACGGGCATCTGCTCCTCAAGCCCGGGGCTCGGTCCGGGGCCCGTATCCCCGCCACCGACTACAACGAGCTGCGTCGGGCCGCCGCCGTCGGCGAGCCGCTGCCCGCATGGGCGGTACACACCGCCGCCGAGATGTGGGGCTTGGACCTCATCGGCCGACGCGCGCAGGGCACGGTACTGGTGCGTGAGCCGTCCCCGTACGGCTACTGCCGCGCCTCCTGGGAGATCAACCTCGGCTGCAACTTCGGCTGCAAGCACTGCTACCTCGGCGAGCGCCCCTTCTCCGGCCTCGGCTGGGAGGACAAGGTGCGGCTGCTGGACATCATGCGCGAGGCCGGTGTCCTCTGGCTCCAGATCACTGGCGGCGAGCCCACCATGGACCCGGACTTCCAGGGCGCCTACCGGTACGCCTGGCAGGCCGGAATGATGCTCACCATCTCCACCAACGGCTCGCTGCTCTGGCGGCCGGACCTCCTCAAGCTCTTCCAGGACTGCCCGCCCTACCGGCTGGTCGTCAGCATGTACGGGGCGAGTGAGGAGTCCTTCGACACGCTCACCCAGCGCCGTGGCGCGTGGAAGGCGTTCCGGCGCGGCATGGACGCCGCACGCGAGGCGGGCCTGCCTCTGCGCATCAATGTCGTGGTGACGGAGGACAACGCCTCCGAGGCGGACGAGATGGCCGCCCTCGCCTATGGGTGGAACGTCGAGAACCACGCCTACACGAACATGACGCCCACGATCTACGGCGGCGGCGAGCCGCTGCTTGCTCAGTCCGCCGACCATCTGCGGCAGCGCAAGCCGTTCGTCGGCTGCAACGCCGGACACACCTTCTTCCACGCCGACCCGCACGCCAAGGTGTCGATCTGCAAGGTCGGCCGGGACGACCAGATCGACCTCATGGCCGAAGGCATCGACGGCCTCACCCGGCTCGGCGCCATCGCCGACCGCCTCATGCTTCGCACCGGAGGGTGCGAGGGCTGCGCCCTGTCCGGCACCTGCCGGGTCTGTCGCCCCCTGGCCAAGCACTACCAGGAAGCCAAGGCGCCGCTGCACAGCTACTGCCAACACGGCGACAAGGAGAACGCATCATGACACCGCCCGTACTGGTGGACCTTCTGCCCGGCCCGCCAACCTCGGCCCGCCGTGCGGCGCCGCCCGTCGCCGCCCTCTCGGTGACCGCCGTCCTGGACCTGGACGACGTCGTGGAGAGCGCGGAGTGCTCCTGCGACGCCGGCGACGACAACCCCCACTGACCTCAGATCAAGTCGGTTCCGCTCAGGCCCTGGCGTGTTCGCGTTGGGGCCTGAGCCCTGACCCGCCAACCGCTAGGGTGCCGCTCATGTTCTTCCGCTGGGACTGGCTGCGGCCGGTGCTGACGGCGCCGATCGTGCCGACTCTCGGCCCCGTCCATCCCCACGTGCTCACCGTCGACCTCTTCGAGGACATCCTGCGAGCGGCTGTCATCGACCGGTCTTTCCTCCACTACGACAAGGACCGGCGCTGGAGCAGCGAGAAGGACGAGACGGTCCTCTGCAGCGATGTGGTCCATCAGCCCGACCACACCCTCATTCCCACCCTGACCCGGCGTGGACGCGGCACCGTCAAGGTCTTCGCCTACGGGCACCGTGGCAGCGTCGTGGATGAAGCCGCCGAGCTGGCGATGAAGCTCGCCGCCGTGCACGGCGCGATGCGTGCCCGGGTTGTGCGCCCGCTCGGCCCCGAGGCCGGCTTCCCGCGCGGCACACGCATCCAGCTGAAGGACTTCACCGCCGGCCCGTGCCCCGACCTCGGCGGCCCGGTCCGCCCCGTGACCGACTGGCCGACCGCCGTGCAGGAGACCTTCGCGCCGTTCGCCACGGCCATGGCCGCTGATGGCCTGGCCTTTCTCCACGTCCAAATGCAGGCCGGCCGGTGCGGCCCGGTCCTCGCCGCCGCCGTCGAGGACCGAATCGTGGGCGCGATCGGCCCCATGGAAGTACGCCCCGACGCGATCGGATGCCCCCAGCTCATGCCCCAATACTTCGCCGTCCTGTCCGAGGCGCGAGGGCAGGGCCTGGGCCGCGCCCTGTGGCGGGCCGCGATGCACTGGGGTCAGTCCCACGGCGCCGCCTACCAGCTCCTCCAGACCGAGGTCGGCGGCCCATCCGACAGGCTGTGCCAAGCCGAAGGACTGACCTCCCTTGGCTTCAGCCACACCACATCGGCGTAACCGCGGGTCCGTACGCTGGCCGGCAACTCGGGCGGGCTTCGGACCTGACCGCAAGAGGGTGCTGCGAGAAGCGTCTGCCTCGCGGGTAAGCTGCCGGCCTCGGCGCGGCCGAGCGGGACGTTCCTACGTGTGCCTTTGCCGGTCCGCTCTAGCGTACGACGGGCCCGTTCCCGGCCCGCCAGTCGTTGATGCGTTTGCGGATGCTCGGCACCATGGGGAGGTCGTCCACATCTTCGGGGTGAACCAGGCAACCTCGTGGGACTCGTCTGAGGTGCGAAGTGTTCCGCCGGTCGGCCGAGCCAGCAGACAGATGGAGAACTCCTGCCTGACCTCGCCGTCGTCATAGGCGAAGACGTGGCCGGGGTTGGTGTACGTCCCGACGATGCCGGTGATCTCCACAGTCATGCCGGTCTCTTCCAGTGTTTCGCGGGCCGCGCACTCTCCGATCGACTCGCCCAGCTCCATCTTCCCGCCGGGCAGGGCCCACATGCCGTTGTCCGTACGGCGCTGCAAGAGGACCCGGCCTTCGTCGTCCACGACGACTGCTGACGCCGCCGGCACCAGACTGTTCGCCTTCGGGGCGTTCGGGTCGTCCTCGTAGTCACGCCTGGGCATTGTGTCTGGCCTCCCGGAGCGTAGGCGTGGGGTCCGGCGATCTTCGACAGGAAGATCAGAAGGTGCCGGAGGGGGTCGGGGCAGGGTCCTCGCCGGGTGGGGCCGGTGGGCCCGGTGTGGCATGCAGGACGACCTGCCAGGCTTGGGTTAGTTGTTCGCGGAGGTTGTGGCCGGCCAGTTCGTGGATCTGGGGGGAGCCGTGCAGGGCGGCCTCGATGCCGGTCATGAGCAGGAGGACGAAGACTTCGATGCGCTGGGCGTCGAGGCCGGTCGAGCCGGTCAGGAGTTCCCGCAGGGTGGGGAGCCAGGCGCTGTTCCAGTCCAGGGCCGGGTCCGCGTGGTCGCGGGCCAGGCGAGCCGCCGCCCGGACGGCGGTGTCCTCCTCCAGCAGCGCGGCCAGGGTGTGGGTGAGGTCGATGACCGCTTGCAGGGCGGGCATCGGCGTCCCGTGGAGGTGCCGGAGGCCCGCCCTGGTGGCCGCGCTGCCGCATTCGGTGACGGCGGCGGCGAGTGCGTCCTTGGTGGTGAAGTGGAAGGTGAGGGCACCCATCGAGACGCCGGCGGCTCTGCTCACCCGGGAGAGCGAGGTAGCCGCGTAGCCGTGTCGGTCGAATTCGGCCGAGGCGGCGGCGATCAGAGCCTGCCGCGTCAGCTCAGCCCTGTCTTGCCTTGCCACACACCGGAAGCTACTCGGGCCTCCGTCCCCAGTGGACCCTGCGCCAGCCTGGTCCCGTGATTTTGGCAAATATCTGTATGTGGCATGGAATTTATGTCCGATTTTCGGTCCTCCGGACGGCCTGCTCCAGTTCTGCGCAGACCGCCGGAGTGGCGACCCCCGGCAGCAGGTAGCGCCACATCACCGTGATCCGCTCGGTCAGGTCCGCGTGCTCGTCGGAGATCCGCGACATGATCTGGGTGCCGGTGTAGGCGGCCACCAGGATCCGGGCGAACTCCGCCTCGTCTACGCCCGGCAGCAGTTCGCCCCGCTGCTGCGCGACGATGAGCTCCTGGCGGAACGTTTCGATCCACCACTCGTGGATGGCGAACTCCTGCAGTCCCGACTCGCCCTGCTCGACGGCGAGTTTCACCCCGGCGCGCAGCAGGACGTTGTGCTGCATCTCGGAGGCCAGGTACAGGGTCATGTCGACCAGGTGCCGGAGTCCTCCCGGACCGGGCGGGAAGTGCAGGTCGCCCGCCTGTTCCAGGATGACGGCGCGGGCCAGGCCCTCCTTCGACTCGAAGTGGAAGTACACCGCGCCGGCCGTGACCCCGGCCCGCTCCAGGATCTTGTTGATGCTCGCGCCGGAGAAGCCGTTCTCGTCGAACACCTCGGCCGCGGCACGCAGGAGCACCTCGCGGGTGCGTTGTGCCCGGCCCTGCTTCAGTTGTGTCAGTACTGCCATGTAGGCGCGGCCCCTGTCTCGCCAGGACAATAAAAAGAATGACCTTTATTTTACGTGGGCGACGCTGCACCGCACCAGCCTGGGGACGCGTCAGGGGCGGGCGAGTTTCCGGAAATAGGTCCAGCTGGTCTCGTTGGGTTCGGTCCAGCCCTCCGGGGCGTGGGCGAACTCCGGGTGGCGGTCGGCGATGTACGACCGGATGCGGTCGGGGACCTCTGCGTACGAGGGGAGCTTGCGGCCCCGGCAGTGGAAGGTGAGGCCGCCGGGGCGGGCGCCCTGCTCCATCCAGGGCAGCCAGGGCGACATCCGGGTCCAGGTCATGGTGGCCGGAACGGTCGGCTCGGCGGTGTCGAGGACGTCGGCCGGGGCGAAGAACTGGAAGAGTTCCAGGGCCCGGTAGGTGTCGTCCGCCGAGTTCGCCGGGAAGGACTCGACGGGCAGCGGGGAGGGGTAGGCCAGCGGGATCTCCAGGCTGAAGCAGACCTGGTCCCCGAGGGCGGTGGTGGGGATGGGGAAGGGCCGGAGCCTAAGGTTGGCCGGGTCGTTCCAGACGTGGACGACCTTGGCGTCCTGCCAGGTCTCCAGGATCTCGCGGCTGCCCGGGTCGAGGTAGAAGGAGGCCTCGCGGGAGAGCAGCAGGTAGCCCTCGCCGTCCTCGGCCAGGCGGGAGACGTTGATCCCCTCGAATCCGAAGAGCCGCTGGTAGGGCTCGCCAGGGGCCCAGGACCAGACGTCTCCGGTCCAGTGGTAGGTCACCTCGCTGCCGTCGAGCGAAGCACGGGTGCGGGCGAACGCCCGGAGCAGCTCACTGGGTGTCATGCACCCCACTCTGATATTCCCGGAGCGGGTTCGGCAAGGTGTGCCAGGGTGACCGGTATGAACGTTCGATTCCCTCGTCCCCTCCGTCCAGGTGACCGCGTCGGTGTCACCTCCCCCTCCAGCGGTGTGCCCGAGGCGCTGCGCGCCCGGCTCGCCGCCGGGGTCAAAACGGTGGAGGCCAGGGGGTACGAGGTGGAGCTCGGCCGGTGCATGGACGGCACCGGTCACGTCAGCGCGCCGGCCGCCGAGCGGGCCGCGGAACTGATGCGGATGCTGACCGATCCGGAGATCCGGGCCGTGGTGCCGCCGTGGGGCGGGGAGCTGGGCATCGACCTGCTGCCGCTGCTGGACTGGGAGCGGCTGCGGGCGGCCGAGCCGACCTGGCTGGTCGGGTTCTCCGACCTGTCCACGCTGATGACCCCGCTGACGGTGCTCACCGGGTGGGCGACGCTGCACGGCAACAACCTGATGGACACTCCGTACCGGACGCCGGAGGGGCTTCTGTCCTGGCTGGACGTGGCGGCGCTGGAGCCGGGCAGCCGCTTCGGCCAGCGCCCGCCGGGCCGGCACCGGAGCTCCGGCTGGGACGACTACGCGGCCTTTCCGGAGGTGAGCGAGCTCCTGCTGGACGGGACCGGCGGGTGGCGGCGGCTGGACGGGACCGGCGCAGTCGATGTGACGGGACGGCTGCTCGGCGGCTGCACCGAGATGCTGTGCAATATCGCCGGGAGCCGGTACGGGGACCTCGCCGGCTTCGCCCGGGAGTATGCGCCGGACGGCCTGATCGTGTACGTGGAGGCCTGCGAGGACGACGCGTTCGCCATCTGCCGCAATCTGCACGGCATGCGGCTGGCCGGTTTCTTCGAGGCCGCGAACGCCGTGCTGGTGGGGCGTACCTCGGCTCCGGACCGTCCCTCGATGTCGCAGGACGAGGCGGTGCTGGATGCGCTGGGCGGGCTGGGCGTGCCGCTGATCGCGGATGTGGAGTGCGGGCACGTGCCGCCGTACCTGCCGATCGTGAACGGGGCGCTGGGGCGGGTCGTGCACACGGCGGACCGCAGTGAGCTGGTTCAGACCCTGGTCTGAGGGGCCGGCACCGTACCGGCCGGCCCCGTGCCGAAGGTGCGGCGGTAGGCGCCCGGGGTGGTGCCGAGCGCGTCGTGGAAGCGGCGGCGGAGGTTGACCGCGGAGGCCAGGCCGACCCGGGCGGCGACGGATTCGACCGGGAGGTCGGTCTCTTCGAGGAGGGCGCGGGCCGCATCGATGCGGCGGCGCAGCAGCCACCGGCCGGGGCTGGTGCCGAGCTGTTCGGCGAACCGGCGGGTCAGGGTGCGGGCCGAGAGCCCGGCGCGGGCCGCAAGGAGGTCGACGGTGAGGGGTTCGGCCAGGCGGGTCTCGGCCCAGTCGAGCAGCGGGGCGAGGGAGTCTCCGGGGCGGGCGGCGGCGGCCGGGCGGGCCGCGTACTGGAGTTGGCTGCCCTCGCGCTGCGGGGGCAGCACCATGCAGCGGGCGACCTGGGCGGCGTACCCGGCTCCGTGGTCGGAGCGGACCAGGTGCAGGCAGAGGTCGATGGCGGCGCCGCTGCCCGCGCTGGTGGCCACGTCGCCGTGGTCGACGTAGAGGACGTCCTCTTCGACCCGGACGGCGGGGTGTTCAGCCGCGAGCAGGCCGGTGCGGCGCCAGTGGGTGGTGGCGGTGCGGCCGTCGAGCAGGCCGGCCCGGGCCAGGACGAAGGCGCCGGTGCAGAGCGAGACGATGCGGGCGCCGCGCCGGTGGGCCGCACGCACTGCGTCCAGTACGGGTTCCGGAATCCGCCCGCCGGGCGGCTGCCAGCCGGGGACGAGGACGGTGTCGGCGGTGGCGAGGGCGTCGAGGCCGTGTTCGACGAACAGGGCGTGGCCGTGGGTGGTGGGGAGTGCGCCGGGGTGCTCGGTGCAGACCCGGAACTCGTACGGGGTGGGCAGGCCGGGGCGGTCGGCGGCGAAGACCTCGGCGGCGCAGGCGAGTTCGAAGGGCGACTGGGGGCGGCCGAGGACGGCGACGACCCGGTGCGGGCGCGACATGGCGGGATCGTACCCAGGGGTGTCCATCCGGACTCTGCCCGGGACGTTCCGGGTGGATCACAGTGGGGGCATGAGTGAGCAGCAGCCGGCGGAAACGGGACTGACGGAAACGGGACCCTTGAAGACCGTGGTCCGGGTGGAGGACGTCGAGGCGGTGGAGGTGGTGCCCGGGATCACGAGGCGGCGGCTGCCGGCCACCGAGGGGGCCCGGGGCTGGCTGATCGACTTCGCGCCGGGCACCGAGTGGCCGGCGGTGGACGTGCACGCGGCGGAGGAGCGGTACTTCGTGCTGGAGGGCGAGGTGATCGAGGGCCCGGAGCGGCACGGCGCCGGCACCTACGTGGTGTTCGCCCCGGGCAGCCGGCACCGGCCGCGGACCGAGACCGGGGCCCGGATGCTCGGGATCAGTCTCGAGCCGGAGCCGGGCCCTGGCTCGGACCCTGGCCCGGGTGCGGGTGCGGGAGCTCGTCCGAGTCGCTGAGGAGCAGTTTCTTCTGCGGTTTGCCCATGGCGTTGCGGGGGAGCGTGGCGCGGAAGCGGACCTCGCGGGGGCGTTTGTGGACGGCGAGGCGGGTGGCGACGAACTCGGTGAGTTCGTCGCCGGTGACGCCTTCGGCGACGACGAACGCGACGATGCGCTGGCCGAGGTCGGCGTCGGGGACGCCGAGGACGGCGGCCTCCTGGACGCGGGGGTGGTCCAGGAGGGCGTTCTCGACCTCGCCGGCGCCGATCCGGTAGCCGCCGGATTTGATCATGTCGATGGAGGCGCGGCCGACGATGCGGTGGACCCCGTCGGCGGGGTCGATGGCCGCGATGTCGCCGGTACGGAACCAGCCGTCGGCGGTGTAGGAGGCGGCGGTGGCCTCCGGGTTGTTCAGGTAGCCGGCGAACAGGGTGGGTCCGGTGAGCTGGAGTTCGCCGATCTCGCTGCCGGGTTCGGCAGCGATGCGGGTGCGGATGCCGGGGAGCGGGGTGCCGACGGTGCCGGGGCGGGGGGCGGTGCCGGCCCGCCCGCTGACGGTGATCAGGGTCTCGGTCATGCCGTAGCGCTCCACCGGGCGGTGGCCGGTGAGCCGTTCCAGATCCAGGGAGACGGGGGTGGGCAGCGGGGCGCTGCCGGAGACCAGGAGGCGGGCGCCGGCCAGGGCGGCAGCGGCGGCCGGGTCGCGGGCGATCCGGGTCCAGACGGTCGGCACGCCGAAGAGGAGGGTGCCGCCGGCCAGGGCCGCTTCGGCGTACCCGGCGGGGGTGGGGCGGCCGGTGTGCAGCAGGCGGCTGCCGGTGCGGAGGGCGCCGAGGACGCCGAGAACCAGGCCGTGCACATGGAAGAGAGGCAGGCCGTGGACGAGGGTGTCGGCGGCGGTCCAGTCCCAGGCGGCGGCCAGGGCGTCGAGGTCGGCGGCGAGGGCGGCAGCGGTCAGGACCACGCCCTTGGGCGGGCCGGTGGTGCCGGAGGTGTAGAGGATCAGTGCCGGGTCCGCGGGGTCGGGGGCGGTCCCGGTCCGGTCGGAGCGCCGGGCGAAGTCCACGGTGATCTCGTGGGCGCCGGAGTCGCGGAGGATGTGGTCCCGTTCGGCCGGCCCGGCGTCGGGCGGGACGGGGACCACGGGCACTCCGGCGAGCAGTCCGCCGACCACCGCGGCGACGGTTTCCAGCGAGGCGGTCGCGGTGACCGCGACGGCGGGGGCGCCCGCGATGTCGGCGGCCACCGCACGGGCGGCGCCGAGCAGTTCCTCGTACGAGCAGCTGCGGCCGGCGATCGTGACGGCGTCCGCGCGGTCGCCGAAGGTCCCGTCGAGTGCGGTGAGCAGCACGGCGGCAACTCCTCTGGTAGTCGGGGTTCGCTGTCCAGAGTGCCACCCGGCAGCGGGTGGCACCCTGGCAGGGGTCCCCTAGATCACGCCCTGGGCGAGCATGGCGTCGGCGACGCGTTCGAAGCCGGCGATGTTGGCTCCGGTGACGTAGTCGCCGGGCGCGCCGTACCGCTCCGCGGTCTCGTACGACACCGCGTGGATCGACCGCATGATCGCGGTCAGTTCCTCTTCGACCCGGTCCGGGGTCCAGGCGGTGCGAGAGGCGTTCTGGCTCATCTCCAGGGCGCTGACGGCGACCCCGCCGGCGTTGGCCGCCTTGCCGGGGCCGAAGGCGACTCCGGCCTCCTGCAGGAGGCGGACCGCTTCGGGGGTGGTGGGCATGTTGGCGCCTTCCGACACGGCCCGGACCCCGTTGCGGACGAGCGTACGGGCGCCCTCCGCGTCGAGTTCGTTCTGCGTGGCGGAGGGGAAGGCGACGTCCGCCG
>NZ_JBEOXT010000044.1:0-63242 GCF_040296685.1 Streptomyces sp. NPDC002054 | reverse complement strand
GGGGGGCTTCGCCCGCACCCCCGGGGCTCCGCCCGGCACCCCGGTCCGGGGCTGCCCCCGCACCCCGGGCGCAGCCCGCCCCGACCCACGGGCTCCGCCCGCCCCAGCCCCCCGGGCGCCCGGCACCCCGTCCCGGGGGCTCCGCCCGCCCCCGGCGGCGGACCCCCGGGCTCCGCCCCTCGGGGGGTGCCGGGCGGAGCCCGTGCACCCAGCGGGTGCGGGGCGCAGCCCCACGGGCGGGGGCCGGGGCCGCAGGCCCCGGTTTCGGGGAGGGGCGGGGTGGGGGAAAAGCCCCGCAGGGTCCGGCCGCGCATCGCACCGGGTAGCGTGACCCGACGGTCCCGTAGGTTCGGGCCGGCGGATGGAGGATCCCGGTGACGCAGAGCGGACAAGGCGGCTACGGCTACCCGTACGAGGGTGACCCGTGGGGCCCGCCGCCGCCCGCCGACCCGCAGGCGGGCCATGTGCTGGGACCCGGCTACGAGGGTCCGGGCCAGCCCCACGGCTACGGCTACCCACCACTCCCCGACGCCGCGACCCAGTACATCCCGCCGGTCCCGGCCACCCCGCACGCCGACGCCGCGACCCAGTACATCCCGCCGGTCCCGGGCAATCCGCTCCCCGACGCGGCGACCCAGTACATTCCGCCCGTCCCGGGCAACCCGCACGCCGACGCGGCGACCCAGTACATACCGCCTGTTCCGGGCAACCCGCACGCCGACGCCGCGACGCAGTACATTCCGCCGGTCCCCGGCAACCCGCACGCCGACGCAGCCACCCAGCACATCCCGCCCGTCCCGGGCACCCCGCTCCCCGAGGCGGCGACGCAGTACATTCCGCCTGTTCCGGGCAATCCGCTCGCCGACGCCGCCACCCAGTACATCCCGCCCGTCCCGGGCGACGAGCAAGGTCACACCCAGCAGCTGCCGCCCATCCAGGAGCCGGTGCTCCGGCAGCCGCGGCAGCAGCGGCGGGGGCAGGTTCCGCCGCCGCAGCCTCCGCCGGGCCAGCCTCAGCAGTACGCGTACGCCCCCTCCCCGCCCCCGCCGCCGGCCGCCTTCGAGGAGGCCGACCCGCCCCGCCGGGTCTCCGGCGGGATCATCGCCGCCACCGTGATCGGCCTCGCCGTCGCCGGGCTCGGCGTCGGCGCGCTGCTCAGTGAGCCCGGCAAGGCGCAGAACAACGACCCCGCCGCGGTGTCCTCCGTACCGACGCCCACCGGCTCCGCCGGTGCTGGTGCCGGCGCCGCCGAGGCTCCGGTGGATCCCGCCCGCAGTCAGGCCGTCCAGCTGGACAAGCTGCTCGCGGACAGCAACGACAGTCGCTCCGCCGTGATCCGGGCCGTGGAGGACATCAAGGTCTGCAAGAACCTCGACCAGGCCGCCACCGACCTCCGCGACGCGGCCCGGCAGCGCGACGAGCTGGTGACCCGGCTCCAGGACGTGCAGACCGACAAGCTGCCGGACAACGCCCGGCTGACCGCCGCCCTCACCAAGGCGTGGAAGTCCTCGGCCGCCGCCGACCGCTCGTACGCGGCCTGGGCCGAGGAGGTCGGGGACGACCGGGGCGGCGACAGGGGCGGAGACCGGGACGATAGGGACGACAAGAAGGGCTGCAAGGACGGGAAGGCCCGGCCTACGGGCAATGCCGCCGCCGGCAACAAGGCGAGCGGCGAGGCGTCCAAGGCCAAAGAGTCGGCCGCGACCCTGTGGAACCGGATCGCCGTCAAGTACCAGCTGACCAAGCGGGACAAGTCCCAGCTCTAGCGCCGTCCTACGGTTTCGCGCGGACGACGGCCTGGTCGCCCCGCGGTCCGAACAGGTGCAGGATCTCCACGGCGCTGTCGCGCGCGGGACCGAACCAGTGCGGTTCCCTGGTGTCGAACTCGGCCAGTTCGCCGGGGCGGAGGACGAACTCGTCCGCCCCGAGGATGAGGCGCAGCTCGCCGGCGAGGACGTAGAGCCACTCGTGGCCCTCGTGGGTCACGAGCTTCGGCTCGCGGGGAGCCAGTACCTGCTTGAACACCTGCACCCGGCCCGGGTACTGGGTCAGGGGCACGAGGACGCTGCCGCGGCCGTCGTGCAGGGGCGTGAGGTGCACCCGGGGGTCACCGCTGGCCGGTGCGGCCACCAGCTGGTCGAGCGCGATGTGGTGCGCACGGGCGAGCGGGATGAGCAGGTCCAGCGTCGGGCGCCGTTTGCCGGATTCGAGACGGGACAGCGTGCTCACCGAGATCCCGGTGGTGGCCGCGAGCGTCTCCAGGGTGAGTCCGCGGTCCCGGCGCAGGGTGCGCAGCCGTGGCCCGATGCCGTCGAGTATCCGTTCCAGTTCCGCGTCCACGCAGTCCAGTTTGCAGTCTCCGCAAAAGTGCTGGGCGGCGCTCCTGGTCCGGCCCGAGCCTGGCCGGGCAGATGTTCCCGGACGTAAGGCATGCCGTGACCGTGACCGCAACGACTTCCCTCCATCAGGCCGATCAGGCCGTTCTCAGCGCGCGCGGGCGCTGGACGGTGCTCGCCGTCTGTTGCCTGAGCATGTTCCTGGTGGGCCTGGACACCACCATCGTCAATGTGGGTCTGCCCGCGATCGGGCACGGTCTGGGTGTCGGGACGCGGGGTCTGGAGTGGACCGTGGACGCGTACACCCTCGTCCTGGCCGGTCTCCTGATCTCCTCCGGTGCGCTGGCGGACCGGTTCGGACGCCGACGGGTGTTCCGGTGCGGGCTGGTGGTGTTCGGCGTGGCCTCGCTGGGCTGCGCCGTCGCCCCGTCCGCGGGTGCGCTCATCGCGGCCCGGGCCGTCCAGGGAATCGGCGCCTCGATGCTCAGTCCCGTGGCGCTGGCGATCGTGGTGAACGCGATGCCCGACCCGAGGGAGCGGGCGCAGGCGATAGGTGTCTGGGCCTCGGTCTTCGGGCTCAGCATGGCCGCCGGTCCGGTCACGGGCGGCGCCCTCGTCGAGGCCTTCGGCTGGCGCTCGCTGTTCTGGATCAACGTGCCGGTCGTCGTGGCCGCCCTGGTGCTCAGCGCGGTGTTCGTGCCGGAGTCCCGGGCGCAGCGGGCGCGGCGGCCCGACATCCCGGGTCAGGCCCTGCTGGCCGTGGTCATCGGGGTCTCGGTCGGCGTCCTGATCGAAGGGCCGCACATCGGCTGGACCTCGCCCGCGGCGCTGACCGCGTACGCGGTCGCTGCCGCCGCGGCGGTGGGGTTCCGGTGGGTGGAGTCGCGCCGGCGCGAGCCGCTGATGGATCTGCGGCTCTTCCGGAATCCGGTCTTCGGCAGTGCGGTGCTGGGTGCCGTGGCGGTCTTCGTCGCCCTGAACGTGACGCTGCTGCTCAACACCTTCTACTTGCAGCACACCCGGGGATGGACGCCCCTGGCCGCCGGTGTGGCGACCCTGCCGATGGCCGTCGGAGCGACCGTCTGTGCACCCCTGGCCGGCCGGCTGGTCGGCCGGAGCGGGCCGCGGGCGCCGCTGGTCCTGGCCGGTGTCTTCCTCACGGCGGGCGGACTCTGCCTGGTCGGGCTCGACCGGAACACGAGCCTGCTCCTGCTCCTGGCGGCGTACCTGTTCGTCGGTGTCGGGTTCGGCTTCGCCAATGCCCCGCTCACCAACACCGCGGTGAGCGGACTGCCGCCCGCCCGCGCCGGGGTGGCCGGGGCGATCACGTCCACCGCACGCCAGGTCGGTTCCGCGCTCGGCATTGCCGTTGCCGGAGGCCTGCTCGCGGGGGCCGGCCCGGAGGAGTTCGCCCGGGCCTCGCGGCCGGGCTGGGTCCTGGTGGCAGGCTGCGGGCTGTTCCTGTTCCTCGTGGCCCGTGCAGCCCGGCGTCAGCCGGTGGTCGGGGCCGCTTCCATCGTTTCGGTCATGTCCATCGAGGACTCGCCGGACTGCGCCACCAGCCGTCCTCCCTGCACCACCTGGAAGGTGACCCGCCCGTTCATCAGGCGCGGGTAGCCGCGGACCGCCCGCATGTCCTGGTAGCGCCAGCGCAGGTCCGGGGTGAGGCCCGCGGTGGTCACGCCGTCGGAGGTGTCCAGGGTGCGGGCGATCCGGCGCGCGGTGACCTTCTCGTCGCCCAGCCGCTTCACCGCCTCCGCGAACACCGTGTACGCGATCCAGGTCGTCTGGGTGCCGACGTCCGCCGGGTCCACCGCGTCCTCGCCGAAGGCGTGTTCGGCGATCACCTTCCGCATCGGTTCCCACAGCGGGTCCGTCGCCACCGGGTACCAGCCGGTGATGTACGCGCCCTCGAAGGGGCTCTCCGCGCCGCCCGTGCGGTCGACCAGGGCCTGGCTGACACTGCCCTGGACGGAGGCGATCTGGGGCCGCTTCTTCGGTCCGTCGATCCGGCGGAAGGAGTCGAAGAAGGTCTCGGTGCGCTCGCCGAGGGCCGCCGTCACACAGCCCTTCTCCTTGCCCCGCCCGGCATGGGCCAGCGCCTCGCGGGCCTGCGGGCCGAAGTCGGCGGCGTCCTCGGCGGCCCGGATGTCGGCGGCTTCGGTCGCGGCCTTCTCGATGGGCTGCTTCTGCGCCTTCAGGCCGGCGTTCAGCAGGATCGGCAGGGAGTCGCCGGCCAGGGTGTCCGGGCGGATCAGGGCGACCTGTTCGCAGCTGCGGGCGAGCTGGTGCCCGGCGCCGGCCAGCAGGGCCGGCTGGCCGCCGTTGACCGGGTAGGACAGGATGCTCTGGAATTCCTCCTGGGAGACGCCGTAGCCGCCGATGAAGGGGATGCCCGCGTTCTCCAGCGGGGCCATGAAGGCCCGCCCGTGCTGGCTGTAGGAGCCCACCACCGCGACCGCCTTCTCGGCCACCGCCTGCCGGGCGCAGTCGGCGGCACCGGTCGGCGTGTTGTGCTCGTCACAGGTGATGACCCGCAGCCGTCGGCCGCCTAGGCCGCCCTTGCTGTTGACCCACCGTTCGTAGGCCCGGGCCATGGCCGGCATCCCGGGCATGTTGGTGGCCTTGCCGTCCTGGGGGGCCCAGGTCATGACGGTGAGGGTCTCCCCGGAGCCCCCTGTGTCTCCGGGGAAGACCCCACACCCGGTGAGGAGGGACGCGCCGACAACCGTGCTGAGAAGGGAACGGGAGATCATGGTGCGTCGCCTGTTGGTCATGACCCCGCACAATTCCTCCCCACGGGGAACTGGGGAGTGAGGTGTACGCAACATTCGGTGACGCCAAGGTGAATTACCGGGGGCCGTCTCACGAAGTGGTCCGTCGGGGGCCGTGAAGATCGCCCCGGAAAGGTACGTACGATCGAAAGCGTGACATTCGACGAAGGTTCGAAGAACTCTTCCCGCCGCGGCCGTCGCTCATCCACCATGGGCGGCATGCCGCTCAATGACATGCCGTGGTGGCGCTGGCGCAGCAACGTGCGCTCGGCGCTGCACATGCTTTCCGACCCGGCCTTCCAGGAGGACACCTGGCTGGCCGGGGCCGAGGGCTACGGAGACGTGACCGACGCCGTGTACCGGCTCGTCGAGGACACCTGGCTGGACAGCTGGTCCGCCGAGAAGTACGTCGGCACGATCTTCCGCGACTCCCAGGAAGCCGCCCTCGTCGATGTCGCCGTCCTGCGGGTGCTGCGCATCCTGCACCAGGTCGGGCCGGACGCCCCGGTCTCGGCGTACCTGGAGCACCACGGCTGGCCGGAGGCGGTCCGGGCGGCGCGCGAGGCGCACGTACGGCTGGCCACCGCCGACGGAGAGGACCCCGACAACCGCCCGAGCTCGCTCGAGGTGCTGCAGATCCTGACCCGCGCGGTCTAACCGGCGGCGGCACGGACGGCGTGAGCGGCGTGAACGGTGTGAAAGGCTGTCGTGCCATGAGCGACCCGCACACCGCAGCCACCGGCACCGCCCCCACGGCCACGACCCAGCAGTACGTCCTGACCCTGTCCTGCCCCGACAAGCAGGGCATCGTGCACGCCGTGTCCAGCTACCTCTTCATGACCGGGTGCAACATCGAGGACAGCCGGCAGTTCGGCGACCACGACACCGGCCTCTTCTTCATGCGGGTCCACTTCTCGGCGGACGAGCCGGTGACGGTGGAGAAGCTGCGCGCGAGCTTCGCGGCGATCGGCGACACCTTCCGGATGGACTGGGAGCTCCACCGCTCGGACGAGCGCATGCGGATCGTGCTGATGGTGTCGAAGTTCGGGCACTGCCTGAACGACCTGCTCTTCCGGTCCCGGATCGGGGCACTGCCGGTGGAGATCGCGGCGGTGGTCTCCAACCACACGGACTTCGCCGAGCTGGTCGGCACGTACGACATCCCCTTCCACCACATTCCGGTCACCCGGGACACCAAGGCGGAGGCGGAGGCGCAGCTGCTGGAGCTGGTGCGGGCCGAGAACGTGGAGCTGGTCGTGCTGGCCCGCTATATGCAGGTGCTGTCGGACACGCTGTGCAAGGAACTCAGCGGCCGGATCATCAACATCCACCACTCCTTCCTGCCGAGCTTCAAGGGCGCCAAGCCGTACCACCAGGCGCACGCCCGGGGTGTGAAGCTGATCGGCGCCACGGCCCACTATGTGACGGCCGACCTGGACGAGGGCCCGATCATCGAGCAGGAGGTCGAGCGCGTCGGCCACGAGGTCACGCCCGACCAGCTGGTCGCGATCGGGCGTGACGTCGAGTGCCAGGCGCTGGCGCGGGCGGTGAAGTGGCACAGCGAGCACCGGGTCCTGCTGAACGGCAACCGCACGGTGGTCTTCGCCTAACCCCTTCCGTAGCCCCGTGATCTGATCAGAGCCGGCTCAGTGAGGCCGCCGCGAAGAGGACGTCGCGGATGGCCTCGCGGTCGCCGTGCTGGCCGACGGCTGCCTCTTCCGGGGAGATGTGGCCCGCGGCCAGCTGGCAGAACTCGGCCCCGTCCAGGGCGATCTGGGCCACGGTGTGGTCCGGGGAGGTGGCGGCTGCGGGCGAGTCCAGCGCGATGTCCCAGGCGCCGCCGCCGGAGCCCTCGATCTCCAGGTGGAGGGTGCGGCCCGGGGAACCGGCCGTGACCAGGGTGCGGGGCGGGGACGCCAGGCCGGAGCGGCGGCGTCCGGCCAGTGCGCCCGGCAAGAGCCGGGCCGCCAGGTCGATCATCCGGTGCAGGTGCGCCCCGGACGGCGGATCGTACGGGTAGTCCACCGCCTCCGCGATGTCCCAGGCATGGACCCAGCACTCGAAGGCCCGCTCCAGGAACGCGTCCCCCAGCGGCAGCGAGAAGTCCCTGTAGTCCACCTTCAGCTCTGCCACCCCGCGGCCTGCGAACGACACCGTCCGCACCAGGGTGTGGCCCTGTTCTCGCCAGGGTTCGCGGACCTGCCGGGTGGCGGGGTGCGCGGCGGAGTCCCAGAAGTATTCGGTACGGGCGGTCGGGTGGGCCGGCGCCTCCGGGCCCAGCGGGTCGTCCAGCCCCAGCGCCGTCGCGATCAGACCGTCCACGGACAGCAGATGGCCGATGACCCCGGCCACCGTGGTCCGGCGCGACTGCCGCCGTTCCTCGGCGAACCATTTCAGCCGCACCGGGGTGTGCCACTCGGAGTCGCCGAAGTCCCGCAGCAGCGCGTCCAGCCGCGCCGCCTCGGTGTCGTACGGACTCGCCCACACCGGCACCGGGATCCGGGCCGGACGCTTCCCCAGGCAGCCCTCCAGCACCCGCGACCGCAGCAGCGGGTTCAGGTCCAGGCTCTCCTCCGGGTGCAGCAGCCCCACCGCGTCCCGCAGCCGCAACGCCTCCTCGGCGCAGGGAGCGCACTCGGTGAGGTGGTCCTCCACCGCTCGGGTCTCCTCCGCCGAGCACGCCGCCAGCGCCCATGCGCCCAGCAGGGACTTCAGGACGTCGTGGGAGGGCGGCGGGGCGGGCAGCTCCGGTGCCGCCTCCGGCGGCAGGTCGTCGGCGGCAGCGCGCGGACCCGGTATCCGGGCAGAGCCGGGGCGCTTGTAACCGTCGTCAGGGGACTCGGCGGGGCCGTTCATCGCGGTGTTCCGTATCCGGGCGGGGAGGTGCCCTCCCGTGGGAGGGCGTTGGCGGTCGACAGCAGCTGCAGGCCCAGCCGGAGCCGGCGGCGCGCCTCGTCCTCGCTGATCTGCAGGTCGGCGGCGGCCTGCCGGTAGTCCCGGCGCTTGAAGTACGCCAGTTCCAGGGCGGCCCGCAGCGGCGCGGGCATGGACGTGACGATGTAGTCGGCGCGGGCCGCCGCGTTGGCGCTGCGCACCTTCTGTTCGAGCTCCTCGCGCGAACCGCGGCCCAGCTCGGCCTGCCGCAGCCGGGCCACCGCCTGTCCCTGGGTGATCCGGGCCACCCAGGAGCGCATGGAGCCCTGTTTGGGGTCGTACGCGTCCGGGTTCTCCCAGATGTACCCGAAGACCTCGCGGGTGATCCGGTCCGCGGCCTGCTCGTCGCCCAGCACCCGGTGCGCCAGACTGTGCACCAGCGAGGCGAAGCGGTCGTACAGCTCCCCGAGTGCGGCGGCCTCGCCGCGCGCGAGCCGTTGCTGCATCCGGCGGTCCCAGCGGGGTGGTGCATCCTTCGGCATAACGCCCCCAGCCCTTGTCGACCCTCCCGAATGTAGTGTCAGTTCGCCGCTCTGCGCCTGTTTTGGCCGAAGCTCCTCCTTGCGGGGGAGGGCGCGTGGTAGGTGAAACGGCAGGTTCCGGGCGACGCGCCCCATTGCGCTCCTCGTGCGCGGGTTCGATGCGGCCACCTGCTTGCCCGCTTCGCTTAACGCGCAGGCCATGGAGGCCTTACGCTCCTGCCTTGTCTTGAACTGCACCCCACCGCATATGCAAAGGCGGATCCCGAATATGGACAGCGCACAGTACGAGCGCAAGATCGCCGCCCGATTCGCCATCTTCGACCAGGACGGCAACGGCCATATCGACCGCGAGGACTTCAGCAAGGCCGCCAAGGAGGTGATGGCCGAATTCGGTGTCACCGCACGCTCCGACAAGGGGCAGGCGGTCATCCACGGTGCCGAGGCCTTCTGGCAGGGCATGGCCGGCATCGCGGACGTGGACGGCGACCAGCGCGTCACCCGCGAGGAGTTCATCACCGGCGCCGCGAAGCGGCTGCAGGACAGCCCGGAGCGGTTCGCCGGAATCGGCCAGCAGTTCCTGCACGCGGTGATCGCCGTGGCCGACGAGGACGGGGCCGGGGTCACGCCGCCGGCCGCGGCCCGGGTGCTGCGGGCGCTGGGCATCGCGCCCGAGCTCGCCGCGACGGTGGCCGCGGCGCTGGACGCCGACGGGGACGGACGGATCTCGGAGGCCGGGATCCTGACCGCCTTCGCCGGCTACTGCGGGGTCGAGGCCCCGGACGCGTAGGCCCCCTCCGGGCGGTCTCCCGGTCCCTTCGCGGTCACCGCGGCGGGCTCGGGCTCGAATTGGGGCTGGGGCCCGGTGCGGTCGGCCGGGCCGCGGCCGGGCTGGACCACGGGTGTGCCGGTGTGGCGATCTCGGTGACGGTCTTGCCGATGAGGTCGCTGGCGCTGCCGTTCTCGTGGTTGATGTCGGAGTTGACGAGCACCACCAGGGTGGCGCCCGCCGACGGCAGCCGGATCGCCAGGCTTTCGTAGCCGGGCAGGTCGCCGGTGTGTCCGAACCAGCCGTTGACCTCCATGATGCCCAGGCCGTACGAGATGCCGGGGTGGCCGGTCGGTTCGACGTCCAGCCGCTGGGCCTGGGTGGCGGGCTTCACGAGGGGTTTGCCGTCGGGGAGCCTGCCGTCGGCGAGGACCGGCACCCAGTCGTGCAGGTCGTCCAGGTCGGAGATCACCGCGCCGGCGGCCCAGGTCCAGGAGGGGTTCCAGAGGGAGGCGTCGGCCGTTTTCCCGGTGGGCGTGAAGTCGGTGTAGCCGTGGGCGTACGGCTCCGGCATGGCGGCGTCCGTCGGGAAGACCGTGTCCGACAGCCGCACCGGCGCGAACACCTCCTGCCGGAGGAACTCGCCCAGGCTCTTCCCGCTGACCTTCTCGATCAGCAGCCCCAGCAGCACGGTGTTGGTGTTGCTGTACTGCCACCGGGCGTCCGGGGCGAATTGCGCGGGGTGGGCGAAGGCGATGTCCAGGAGCTGCCGCGGGGTCCAGGTCCGGTACGGGTCGGCCTTCAGCGAGGCCTGCAGCTTCGGGTCTTCGGCGTAGTCGTAGAGCCCGCTGCGCATCTCGGCGAGCCGGCGCACGGTGATGGCGTCGCCGCCGGGGACCCCTTCGACGTAGCGGGAGATCGGGTCGTCGAGGCCGACCCGGCCGGCGTCGACCAGCCGGAGCACGGCGGTGATGGTGAAGGTCTTGGTGACGCTGCCGGTCCGGGTGAAGAGGTCGGTCTTCATCGGGGTTCCGGAGCTTGTGTCGGAGACTCCGAAGGAGCGCACGTAGTCGCCCCGGCCGTCGATCCACAGCCCGACGTTGGCGCCCGGGATGCCGGTCTGCCGCATGACCGCGGTGATCGCCTCGTCGAGCCGTTCGACGGTCGCCTGATCGAGGTCTGCCCGGCCCGGTGGCGCCGCCGCGGGCGCTTGGCCCGTGCAGAGCACGGTGAGCAGCAGGGCCGCGGCGGCGCAGGCCGGGCCGGCCCGGAGCCGTCTGCGCATGGGGCGTCTGCGCATGCGGGGATCACCTCTGACGCGCCGGTCCCCCGAGACCCCCGAGGCCGCTTCCTTCCATCGTAGGAAGGACTGCCCGGCCCGGCGACCTCAGTCGGCGCGGCGCGGCTCCGCGTAGCGCTCGCGCAGTTTGTACTTCAGCACCTTGCGCAGGGTGTCGTTGCGGGGGAGGGCTTCGACCAGTTCCAGCTGTTCCGGCAGTTTGTGGGTGGCCAGGCCCTCGGACCGCAGGTGGGCGGCCAGCGCGGCCAGGGTCAGCGGCTCGGCGCCCGCGGGCTGTTCGACGACCGCGCAGACGCGTTCGCCGCGTTCGGGGTCGGGCAGGCCGATGACGGCGACGTCGCCGACGCCCGGGAGGCGGTGCAGCAGGTCTTCGATCTCCTTGGCGGAGATGTTCTCGCCCTTGCGGATGATGACGTCCTTGCTGCGTCCGGTGAGGACGAGGTGGCCGTCCTCGGTGAGGTGTCCGAGGTCGCCGGTGATCAGATAGCCGTCGGCGTCGAAGGCGGCAGCGGACTGGGCGGGGTCCAGGTAGCCGCGGCAGACCGCCTCGCCGCGCAGCCGGACCTCGCCGTCGGTGCCGGCCGGCAGGGGCTTGCCGTCCGGGTCGGTGATGCGGACGGACATGCCGGCCGGGGGCCGGCCCTCGGTGGTGGCCAGCTGTTCCGCGGTGTCGGTCGGCGAGCCCATGGTGATCATGGGTACTTCGGTCATGCCGTAGCCGTGGGTGAGCGCGCAGCCCATTTCGCGGACCACCGCGTGGTAGATCTCCGGCGGTTTGGGTGCTCCGCCGCCCGCCAGCAGCCGGAGGGTGGGGATCAGCGGCCGGCCGGGGTCCTTGCGCTGTTCGGCGAGGAAGAGGGAGTAGAAGGCGGTGGAGCCGCCTGCGAGGGTGACCCCGTGGCGGCGGTAGCCGTCCAGGGCCTCGGGCAGGGCGAACTTCTCGAAGAGCACGGCCGGGAAGCCGTACAGCAGCAGCATCACCAGGTAGTCCGGGCCGCCGATGTGGGCGTAGGGGAAGGCGATCGAGCCGACGTCGGCCGCCGTCAGGTGCAGGGCGTGGCCCAGGCAGGAGCCGCCCGCGATGAGCGAGCGGTCGGTGTGCAGGACGCCCTTGGGATCGGAGGTGGTCCCGGAGGTCCAGTAGATCCACCGTACGTCGCTGCCGGCGGCCGGGGCCGGCGGCAGCAGGGCCGGGTCGCCCTCGGGGAGGTCCTCGTACGCCTGGAGGACGCCGCGGGCGCCGAGCCGCCGGGCCATGGCGATGTGGTCGAAGCCGCGCCAGGTGCCCGGCACGGCGAAGTACTCGGCGCGGGACTCGCGGAGGGCGAAGCCGACCTCGCGGTCCCGGTAGAAGGGGATGACGGGGGACTGGACGGCGCCGATCCGGGCCAGTGCCAGGGACAGCAGCACCGTTTCGATGCGGGTGGGCAGCTGCCAGGCGACGACCGTGCCGGGGCGGACGCCCAGGCCGTGGAGTCCGGCGGCGACCCGCTCGGCGCGGTCGCGCAGCCCGCCGAAGGAGAGCGTGCGGCCGGTCTCCGCCTCGATCAGCACCGGGGCGTCGGGGGTGAGCGCGGCCCGGCGGGAGACCAGCTCCCAGAAGGTGGCGGACCGGTCCAGTTCGTGTGCGGTGTCGTCCATGCCCGGCCTCCCGAATGACATGAAACTGACGTCTCGTCAGATCCGACGGAGAGCGTAAGGCGGGAGCGCTTTACGGTCCAGGGGTCGCGGGGCTAGCTTGTTTCTGACGGGCCATCAGAAACGGTGAGGGGAATCCATGGAACTGCCTCGGATCATCAGCGTCGACGACCACGTGATCGAGCCCGCCCACCTGTTCGACCGGTGGCTGCCCGCGAAGTACCGCGACCGCGGCCCCAAGGCGCTCACCGCCGGCATCGGCGAGCTCGTCTACACCGGCGGCAAGTACGTCATCTCCATGGACCCCGACGGCCCGCCCACCGACTGGTGGATCTACGAGGACCTGAAGTTCCCGTACAAGCGCAACATCGCCGCCGTCGGCTTCGACCGCGACGAGATGACCCTGGAGGGCATCACCCGCGAGGAGATGCGGCGCGGCTGCTGGGACCCCAAGGCCCGGCTCGCCGACATGGACCTCAACCACGTCGAGGCCTCCCTCTGCTTCCCGACCTTCCCGCGGTTCTGCGGCCAGACCTTCGCGGAGGCCCAGGACAAGGAGGTCGCGCTGGCCTGCGTGCGCGCGTACAACGACTGGATGGTCGAGGAGTGGTGCGGGGACAGCGGCGGCCGGCTGATCCCGCTGTGCATCATCCCGCTCTGGGACATCGAGCTGGCGGTCGCCGAGATCCGCCGCAACGCCGCCCGCGGGGTGAAGGCCGTCACCTTCTCCGAGATCCCCACCCACCTGGGCCTGCCCTCGATCCACTCCGGCTACTGGGACCCCTTCTTCGCGGTCTGCCAGGAGACCGGGACGGTGGTCAACATGCACATCGGGTCCTCCTCGCAGATGCCGGCCGCCTCCCCGGACGCCCCACCCGCCGTGCAGGCCTCGCTGAGCTTCAACAACGCGATGGCCTCGATGATGGACTTCCTGTTCAGCGGGGTGCTGGTGAAGTTCCCGACGCTGAAACTCGCCTACAGCGAGGGCCAGATGGGCTGGATCCCGTACGCCCTGGAGCGGGCCGACGACGTGTGGGAGGAGCACCGGGCCTGGGGCGGGGTCCGCGGCCTGATCCCCGAGCCGCCGTCGACGTACTACTACCGGCAGATCTTCTGCTGCTTCTTCCGCGACAAGCACGGCATCGCCTCGCTCGACGTCGTCGGGCGGGACAACGCCACCTTCGAGACCGACTACCCGCACGTGGACTCGACCTTCCCGCACACCAAGGAGGTCGCCCTCGACCATGTGAAGGGCCTGGACGAGGAGACGGTCTACAAGCTGATGCGCGGCAACGCGATCCGGATGCTCGGCCTGGACCTGGTCTGATGCGCCTCGACCACACGGCGGAGGACGAGGAGTTCCGGGCCCGGCTGCGCGAGTGGCTGGCGGTGGTGCTGCCCAAGCTGCCCGCCAAGCCCTCGCCCGCCGACTGGCCGGGCCGGCGCGCCTACGACGCGGGCTGGCAGCGGGCCCTGTACGACGCCGGGTACGCGGACGTGCACTGGGACGCCACCCCCACCCGGCGGCTGATCTTCCTGGAGGAGACCGAGAAGGCCGGCGCCCCCTACGTGGGCGCCAACTTCGTCGGCCTGCTGCACGCCGGCCCGACCATCGCCGCCGAGGGAACCCCGGAGCAGCGGGAGCGCTGGCTCGGGCCGATCCTGCGCGGGGACGAGATCTGGTGCCAGGGCTTCTCCGAACCGGACGCCGGCTCCGACCTGGCCGCCCTGCGCACCCGGGCGGTCCGGGACGGGGACAGTTACGTGGTCAGCGGATCGAAGATCTGGACCTCGCACGCGGAGGTCGCCGACTGGTGCGAGCTGCTGGTCCGGACGGACCCGACCGCTCCCAAGCACCGGGGGATCAGCTGGCTGGCGATGCCGATGGACGCACCGGGGGTCACCGTCCGGCCGCTGCGCACCCTCGCGGGCTCGACGGAGTTCGCCGAGGTGTTCCTCGACGAGGTCCGGGTGCCGGTGTCCCACCGGGTGGGCGCGGAGAACGACGGCTGGCGGGTCACCATGGTCACCCTGTCCTTCGAGCGGGGCACCGCCTTCGTGGGCGAGGTGGTCGCCTGCCGCCGGACCCTCGGCGAGCTGGCCCGGGCCGCCCGCGACAACGGCCGCTGGGACGACCCGGTGCTGCGCCGCCGGCTCGGCCGGCTGTCCGCGGAGTTCACCGCGCTGTGGCGGCTGACCCAGTGGAACGTGAGCGAGGCGGAGCGGGAGGGCGGGGTACCGGGGGCGGGCGGTTCGGTGTTCAAGCTCCGCTACTCCCATGCCCGGCAGGAGCTGTACGAGGCGGCGGCGGAGGTGCTGGGCCCGCTCTCGCTGTCGCCGGATGCGGGCCGGGAATGGACGGCGGACCGGCTGTCCTCCCTCTCGTACACGATCGCCGCCGGTACCTCGCAGATCCAGCAGAACATCGTGGCCGAGCGGATCCTCGGCCTTCCGAAGGGCCGGTGAGGGGTGCCGTGGACTTCCAGCTGACCGAGGAGCAGCGGGACCTGCAGGCGGGCGTCCGCGACCTGCTGGCGGGCCGGTACGGGCGGGACGCGCTCCGGGCTTCGGTGGACTCAGGTCACTCTGGTCAGTCCGGTCCGGTGGTGGACCGGGCGCTGTGGCGGGAGCTGGGCGAGGCGGGCTTCTTCGCGCTCCGGCTGCCGGAGGCGGACGGGGGCGTGGGGCTGGGCATGCCGGAGGCGGTGCTGGTCTTCGAGGAGGCCGGGCGG
The DNA here is from genome assembly GCF_040296685.1 of Streptomyces sp. NPDC002054. Taxonomy (NCBI): domain Bacteria; kingdom Bacillati; phylum Actinomycetota; class Actinomycetes; order Kitasatosporales; family Streptomycetaceae; genus Streptomyces; species Streptomyces sp. NPDC002054. The sequence continues at coordinate 48,280 of NZ_JBEOXT010000044.1, read as the reverse complement.
GCGCTGCTGCCGGGCCCGCTGGTGGCCACGCACCTGGCGGCCGGCCTGGTGCCGGGCGCGGCCGAGGGGCGGGCGGTGGTCACCGCGTACGACCTCGGGGACGGCGGCCTGGTGGCGTACCTGGCGGAGTCGGACGCGGTGCTGGGGGCCGCCGAGCCGGTCACGGGCGAGCCGGTGGCGTCGGTGGACCCGCTGACCCCGCTGTCCAGGGTGGCTGAGCCGGGCGTCTCCCCGTACTCCCCGTACCGGGAGGAGGGAGCGCTGCTGACGGCCGCGCTCCAGCTGGGCAGTGCGCTCCGGGCGGTCGGGATGGCGGTGGAGTACGCCCGTACCCGCGAGCAGTTCGGGCAGCCGATCGGGGCCTTCCAGGCGGTCAAGCACCTGTGCGCGCAGATGCTGGTGCGGGCGGAGCTGGCCCGTACGGCGGTCTACGCGGCGGCGGTGACGGGCGACCCGGCGGAGATCGCGGGGGCGAAGCTGCTGGCGGACGAGGCCGCCGTGCTGGGCGCGCGGGACTGCCTCCAGGTGCACGGGGGTATGGGGTTCACCTGGGAGGCGGACGTCCATCTGCATCTGAAGCGGGCCTGGGTGCGGGCGGAGCAGTGGCGGACGGCCGCGGAGGCGGAGGAGCTGCTGGCGGCGGAGCTGTTGGCGGCGGAGTAACGGATCGGACAGGAGCAGACTCATGTCCGATTACGGAGAGTTGATATCTGTTTGTGTCCTTAGCCGTGACTCGTAACGGACCGGAGTCGGGGGCTGCTCCGGTACGCTCCCGTCAATGCGAGCGGTTGAGCGGCGTGAGCGTCGCACAGTATGCACCACGCCTACTCCTTCGCGCTGGAATATGCCCGAAGCGCTTGTTCCGGTGACTGTATGTCAACCATGCTGCTCCGCAAGGGGGTCACTTTCGGTGATCCCGTCGTCCTTTCGCGAGGCGAAGTGTCCGCCGGTTCGGATGGTGTGAGCGGTGCAGGTGCTTCAGGTTCAGCTGGAGGTAGGCCCGGATCCCGCGGAGGTCGGCCGGGCGCGCAGATGGGCGCGCTCCCGGCTGGCCGGATCCGGGATAGGGGACGATGAACCGCTGGCGGAGACGCTGATCCTGCTGATCTCCGAGCTGGTCACCAATGCGGTGGTGCACACCGGCTGCCCGGCGGTTCTGCGGATGCTGTTCGGCGGCCCGGGCGTCCGCGTCGAGGTCGCCGACGCCAGCGACCGCCCGCCGGCCCCGCGCCATGCGGGCGGCGAGGACACGGGCGGCCGTGGCCTGGAGCTGGTGGACGGGCTGGCGGACCGCTGGGGCTGGCAGCGCGAGGGCGCCGGAAAGCGGATCTGGTGCGAGATCGACCGGGCTGACAAGTCGGTGGATGACACATCGGAATTTCCCGGCGCGCCGCGGGAACCGCGCGTGTACCTCTAACGAGGTGTTGACGGCTCGTCACATGGTGATCACCCTGTAGTGAGCGATTCGTCGCGAGGGGACGTCAAGGTTCCGCCTTGGCGAGTGCGGGTCGTGGGGTGGCGGCTTGCCGTGCCGCGCTCGGGGCGTGCACGACCGTACGCCGCCACCCACAGCTTGTGATCGGGCCGTCAGCGCTTGGCGCAGATCACGTCATAGGGCCGGCCGACCGACATGGTCAGCCGCATCGGCTCGTTCGTGCCCGACGGACACTCGTCCTTCGTCTTGACCAGGGCCAGCACCTTGAGCGCGCGCGAGCCGCCGGAGGCACAGGCGACCTCCTGGGCCTGCGAGTCCACGCAGTCGCCCTTGACCAGCTGGCCGCCGCCGGCACCCGCATCACCGGGGTGTGCGCCGGTCAGGTTGCGGCCACAGACGGTGTTGGTGGGGATGCCGCTGCTCGCGCTGTTCGATCCGAAGGAAATGCTCACCTCGATCACGAGGTCGGTGCCCGCAGGGCACTGGATCGACCCGGGGAGGATGCTCGCCTCCTTGATGTCGATGGCCTTGAAGGTGGCACCGGACTCGGAACACTTCAGCGCCCGGTACCCGTCGGGCTGCCGCTTCGGGTCGGGCCCGCCGCAGTCGCCCACCTTCCAGTGGTTGGAGGTGTCGGAGGAGGACTCGGCGGAGCCGGGGTCCTTGGTCTTGGCGGCGGCCGAGGCGGACGCGGAGGCGGACGGGGAGGACTTCGACTTCCTTTCGTCCTCGCCGAGCACCTTGGAGGCACCGTAGGCGCCGCCGATGATCAGGGCGAGGATGAGGAAGCGGGCGAGCTTCCCGCCCGGGCGTCTCGGCGGTGCCGGCGGTGGGGGCGGCGTGACCTGGTACGGGTTTGCCATGCGCTTCTCCTGCGTGGAGTGAGGTGGGGAGTGGGGGGTGACGCGCGAACGGGGACGCGTCATGTACACCTCATGGTTCCACGGTGGGATGCACTGGGGGCGGGGTGTTCTGCCGAGATGCCCGCGGGCCGGAAGGTCCCCGGTTCCTTCCGGGCCGCGAGCGGTGCCGGGCGGGTTCTTGCCCTCGCCCAGCGGGGAGCCTATGGGGCCGCCGGGGGGCGGGGTGTGCGCGGCGTGCGGCCCGTTTCGCCATTTCGTGCAGCCACGTTTGCCAGGGCTTCGTGTGCCTCGTGGCGGTGCTGGGTCGGCGTGACCCCGTACACCTCCCGGAAGGCGCGGGAGAAGGCGGTGGCGCTGGTGAACCCGCGGCGGGCGGCGATGGACTGGACGGTGTGGCGGCGGAGTTCGGGGTCGGCGAGGTCCTGATGGGCCCGCTCGAGGCGGCGCCGGCGGATGACGGTCGCGACGCCGCCGTCGTCGACGTCCTCGTACAGGCTGTAGAGCGTCCGCAGGGAGACCGCGTGGTGGGCGGCGATGGCGCGCGGGGTCAGCTCCGGATCGCCGAGGTTGTGCTCGATGAACCGGTCGATACGGGCCCTCAGGGCCCGGCTCCGGGCCTCGGCCGGGAGCTCCCCGGGCGTATCGAGGTGCTCGGCCAGGCAGGCCGCGACCAGGTCGGTGGTGATGCCCGCCAGCCGGGCCAGGTCCTGCGGAGCGCAGTCGGGGCCCTCCTCGTGCAGGGAGGTCAGGAACCGGGCGAGGATCGCCGCCATGCCGGTGCGGGCGGGGATACGCCGGGCGAGCAGGCGGTCCAGCCGGTCGGCGCGCAAGGGCATCGCCGACCGGGGCAGTTGCAGCACGACCGCCTCGACCTGGCCGTCCGCCTCCGGGACGCCGGCTTCCCAGGGGTGCGAGGAATTCCAGAACACCAGATCGCCGGCGGCCAGCTTCGACCCGTTGCCCCGCTGGGTGATCCACTCGCTGCCCGAGGTCACCAGGGCGAGCTGGTACTGCTCGGGGTCACTCCGGCGGATCAGCGCGGGGGTGCGCTTCGAACGCAGCGGGGAGTAGGAGAACTTCGACACCTGGAGCGCGCCGAGGTCGAGCGCGGCGACCTCGGCGCGGAAGGTGGCGGTCTGGTCGGTGCTGAGGGCGGTGGGCATCAGCTCGCTGGCAACGACCTCGTTGAACCACTCGAACCGGTCCGCCGTCGGTACGCCAACGGTCGAAAGATCCACCCACATCGCTCGCGCCCCCTCCCTCACCCGGGCCTCGCCCCAGACTATTCTCGCCCGTCCGGCCGAACGCTCCCGCGCCACCGGGTGCGTGGCCGCTCCCGGTGCTGCACGCTGGGCTCGCAGCGTTTCGATTTCCCGCAGAGGGGTCGATCGGTCATGCCGTCAGCGTCAGCGTCAGTGCTTGCGTTCACGTCCGGGGCACAGGTCCTCCAGCGGGTCGCACAACATGATGACCTGATAGGGGCCCTGCTTCCGGTCGTCCCTGTCGTCCCTGTCGTGCCGGAGGAACCTCCACTGTGAGGGCTTGGCGTGCCGGGTCCGGCCTGCCTTCTCCACTTGGGTGTGCAGGGTGCGTGCCTGCGGGTCGTTGGTCTCCACCAGGACCTCGTCCGGGCCGAGCGGGAAGTGGTCGTGCAGCAGGCACAGGCCGAATCGGTCCAGATTCCCGTGCTTGTCCAGCACGGCGACGAGGTCCCGCACGAACTCGGCGTCCTGAGGCCCCAGCCCTTCGGCTTCCTCGAACGAGGGAAGCTTCGCCTTCGGCGTGGGGGAATCCTTTGTCTCGGTCATTAATCCTCCCGGTGAACGCGCCCATCCATCCCGTTATGAATATGATCGGTTGCACAATGTGATGCCGCAATCCGGAAATCAACAACCAGAAAAGCCCTGGTGGCGTCGGTACCGTCTGCTGCCCTTGTCGCTGCTGATCATCGGGTGTCTGCTGGCATTGTTGCCGTTGATCACCGGGTGGTGGGCGATGTCGTCGGGCGTGGTGGACGCCGCCGCTCGTGATCACTGCCAGACGGGTCTGCTCGCAGCGCGTGTCGAGAGTGCCGAGCTGGAATTTCAGCACCGGGGGCGCATGTCCACCCAGGTGCAGTCGGATATGACCGTCGAAGTTCCGGACACCTGGCCTTACGCGAGAGATCTGACCCTGGGTGAGGACTCCACGGAGTACCAGAACGCGATGAGCTGTCTTCTGCGCGGGAGCGAGGACAGCCTGCCATCCGCTGTTCCCGGGGCAAGGGCCTCCGTACCCGCCCGCCATGCCGAGTGGCGCTTCCACAACCCGAAGGTCACCGCAGAGGGCGACTCGATCGCAGTGAACTACCGGGCGCTCGCCTGGATCGATCGCAAGGGGAACATCCGGATCGGGCCGTGGGGAATCGACGTCGATGACGAGGTGTGGCGGGTTGCGCTCAAGCCGCCGGACGCACTGAAATTTGTCGTATGGCGGGGTGTCAAGGTCAAGCTGGGCGGCCTCGATGCCGCCGTGATCTCACCGGAGCCCATGTCCCTCAAAGAGGGTGTGCTGGAATGGCCCGAGCCGCAGACCCTCGACATCGCCGTCGATGTGGATCCGCCCTGGCAGCGGTATTTCACCTTGACCAGCGCCTGGCAGCTGGCGACCACGGTGGGTGTCATCTCATGGTGGGTGGCCGCCTCTGTCGTGATGGCGCTGGCCGCGATCCGCGCCCTGCCGCAGGCGGGGAACGCGGCGCAGGAGCCGGGGCGTACCGACACATTCTCCCGTCGGCCGGCCGGCGGGAGGGGCAGGGGTTTCAACGAAGGCCCCAAGGAGGCGGTCCTGTACTGGGCCGTGCTGAGCGCGGCGGTCATCCTGACGCTGCGCATGCCCATGAAAGAGATCGCGTCGCCTTCGTGGCGCGCCCTCATCGGCATCGCGGCAGGGCTGGCCCTGGTCCTGGTCGCCCGCCCGTGGTGCCGCACCGAGTCGCCCACCCGGCAGGAGCCCGGGGTCGAGACGGTCGTCCCACCTGCCACCCGACGCCGTCAGGCCCTGGCCGTGACGGTGACCGCAACCGGGGTGGCCGCGGTCGGGGCGCTCGTGATCGGGGCCCTGCACCTCCTCGGACATGGGTCGCTTCCAACGCCGGAGGCCCAGCGCCTTGGCCACCTCGGGCTTGTGATGCTGTGGCTGGTGACGCTGTGGCTGGCTCTGGCCGCCATGACGGCCTGGGCATGGCGTTTCGTTCGGGAAGGGGAGCTCCGGAAATCCTGGATCAAGAGGTGGGACGATTCCCCGGTCCGATGGGTCGTGGGCGTCTCGGTGGTGCTGGCGGCGATCGCAGCGGTCATTCTGGGCTGCTTTGTGTGGGCGAAACATCGTGACTGGAAGCGCGTCGCCTGGCCGGGCGAACGCACCGGAATCCCAGATAGGGAGCTCAGGCAGTTCCTGGAAGACTTTCCCTTGCTGAGCCTCCGCTGGGTCTACGCCTACTCCTGGGTGTTGGCGGGTATCGCCCTCGTCGCACTGCTGCGCATCGGCGTCGAGAAGCAGCGGGGTAAGGGAGATTCCGGGCAGGAAATCTCCCTGTACCCGAAGGAATCGGACTTTCTGCTGACGGCCGCGATCTTCGCCTTCCTCGTGGGTATGAGGCAGGTCGAGTTCGCAGGCTCCTCGGCATTCTATGGTCTGTGGTTCCTGCTGATCATGCTCTCGCTCCTTGCCGTCCGCAAGGTGGGCTTGCGCTGGTCGGTGTTGAGCCAGGCGGGCGAGCAGTTCTGCAAGCAGACATTCAGCAGGCCGGAACGCCGAGAGGCACTGCTGAAGAAGGCCCATGAGTACCGCAACTGGCATCACCAGATCTACCTGATGGAACACGGCCGTGCGGACGGCGCCTCGCGTGAAATGATGGAAGGGAAACTGCGCGAACAGGAGCGGTGGCTTTCAGGGCAGGGTCGAAGGCGGCCGGCGGAGCAGTATTCGGTGGTGGACATCGCCCTTGCCTGGGGGCCCGAGTTCCACTGGTGGGACAACGCGAAGCATTCCGCCCGGCTGGCATTCCTCTTTGGCATCCCGGCAAGCATCGCCCTGGCATGGCTGACCAGCCTCTCGCGTTCCCAGAGTTGGCTCTTCATGTTGCACAACTCCACGGGACTGCCGGACTTGTTGGCGAAGTTCTGTGCATGGCAGATTGCCTGGGCCGGTGCCGGCATGGTCCTGGGGGCACTCTGGCGTGTGCTGCCCGGACGCCACAGCCCCGTGCGTGCGCTGAGCCTGACCTTGGCCTATGCCCTCCCGGTCGGGTTGGGTGCCCTGCTCAGCCGCATCACCGACACCGAACTGGGCTATGCGCTCCTGAGCGTCCTGCTCATGCTCACCGTCCTGACGCTCACCAGCCTCTGGATGGACATGGCGACCTTCCATGAGGAAAGGCAGTTCTGGCCCACCCGCTTCGGCCTGCTGCTGTCGATCTACCAGATGCGCGGCCTCTCGGCGCAGATCGCCTACCTCCTGGCCCAGGTGGCTGCCGCCGTGGCGATCTGGCACGAGGTGACGAGCGGCTTGGGCGCGTCGTAGTGGCATGGCGTCAGAGGATCGCCACCGGGGCGACCGGGGTGCCCGTCGCGCCGACGAAGGGTTCCGGCATGGCCGAGAGAAAGAAGCTGTAGCGGCCCTCTTCTGCACAGGCTGTGGACAACTTTTCGAGGTTCCAGTTCTGGCCCTGGTGCATGCCCATCTCGACCAGGTCGAGCGCATGCACCGGCAGCCACAGGTTCTCGATCTCCGGCGGGAAGATCTCGAAGGTCAGGGTGTCGTTGGCGACGGCCGCCACGTCGCGGGCGTGGAACCACTCCGGGGTGTGGACCGACAGGCCCGGGGACGGGAAGCCGTAGCCGTGCTTGTCGCCCGCCAGGTAGGTCTGGATCTGGCCCGTGCGGACCAGCACGATGTCGCCGGGCCGGACCTTCACCCGGCCGAACTCCTCCGCTTCGGCCAGGTCCGCCGGGGTCACCGCGTGGGCGCCCGGCAGCCGGTCCAGGCCCTTGGCGCGGGCGATGTCGAGGAGGACGCCGCGCGAGACGATCGGGGTTGCCTTGTCGATGCCGCTGAACCGGGCGCGGGTGTGCGGGGTGATGGAGTCGGCCGGGCGGCCGTTGTAGATGCGGCCCGAGTGCGAGACGTGGGTCAGGGCGTCCCAGTGGGTGGCCGCCTGCAGGCCCATGGTCACCGCGTCGTCGCTGCAGGCCACCGTGCCCGGGCCGAAGAGCTCCTGGTTGATCTGCACCATCGTGTGCAGCGGGTTGATCCGGCCGGGGATCAGGCCGGCCTGTACGCCGTCCTCCTTGAGCGGGAGGGCCAGCGGGATCCGGCGGCCGGTGCGGATCTCGGCCGCGGCGGCGCGCAGCACCTCGGCGGTGATCAGGTTGAGGGTGCCGATCTCGTCGTCGGCGCCCCAGCGGCCCCAGTTGTTGACGCGCTTCGCGATGGCGTGGAACTCGGCGGGGAGAGTCATGGCTTCGCTCACTCCTGACGGACGAGGGCTTGTGCACGTGTATCCGGGTGCCCATAGAATCTAACGGTCCGTCAGAAACCGCGGGAAGGGGCCGGACGTGGGGAACTTCTTGGCAGGCAAGGTGGTCGCCGTCACCGGCGCGGGCCGGGGCATCGGCCGGGCCGTCGCCCTTGCCGCCGCCGCCGAGGGCGCGCAGGTCGTCGTCAACGACTACGGGGTCTCGATCGAGGGCGGGGAGCCGACGAGCGAGGTCGCCGACACGGTGGTGAAGGAGATCGTCGCGGCGGGCGGGCAGGCGGTGGCCGTCGCCGACGACATCTCCACCATGGCGGGCGGCCAGCGCATCGTCGACACCGCGCTCGCCGAGTACGGGCGCCTCGACGGGGTCGTCTGCGTGGCCGGGATCCTGCGCGAGCGGATGCTGTTCAACATGAGCGAGGAGGAGTGGGACCCCGTCGTCGCCACCCACCTGAAGGGCACGTTCACCGTGTTCCGGGCCGCCGCCGCCGTCATGCGCAAGCAGGGCACCGGCACCCTCATCGGGTTCACCAGCGGCAACCACCAGGGCAGCGTGGCGCAGGCCAACTACTCCGCCGCCAAGGGCGGGATCATCTCGCTGGTGCGGTCCGCCGCCCTCGGCCTGAACAAGTACGGGGTCACGGCCAACGCCGTCGCCCCCGTCGCCCGGACCCGGATGTCGGCCAACGTGCCGATGGAGCTGAAGGAGATCGGCGAGCCGGAGGACGTGGCCGCGCTCGTCACGTACCTGCTCAGTGACCGGGCCCGGGAGGAGAAGATCACCGGGCAGGTGTACACCATCGCCGGTCCGAAGATCGCCGTATGGGCACAGCCGCGCGAACTGCGCGCCGGATACGCCGAGGGGGCCTGGACCCCGGAGAAGATCGCCGATTTCCTGCCCGGCACCGTCGGCACCGACCCGATGCCGATGCTGGCGCAGCTGGAGGCCATGGCTCGGGCGGCAGCCGCCAAGGACCGCCCCAACGCGTAAGGGGATCTCGTGGAGTTCGGCTTTGATGCGGCGGACGACGATTTCCGGTCCGCCGCGCGGCACTGGCTCGCCGGGCACCTCCTCGGGCCGTACGCCGAGGCCGCCGGCCTCGGCGGGCCGGGCAGCGAGCACGAGGGCGTGGCCGCCCGCCGGGAGTGGGAGCGGGAGCTTGGGCGGGGCGGCTGGATCGGACTCGGCTGGGATGCGCCGCCCGGCGCGTACGGGCAGCAGCGCGCCACGCTCACCCAGCAGGTGGTGTGGGCCGAGGAGTACGCCCGGGCCCGCGCTCCCGGCCGGGTCGGCCACATCGGCGAGAACCTGCTCGCCCCCACCCTGCTCGCGTACGGCACCCGGGAGCAGCGGGACCGGTTCCTGCCGGCCGTCGCGCGCGGCGAGGAGCTGTGGTGCCAGGGGTACAGCGAGCCGGGAGCCGGCTCCGACCTCGCGGCCGTCCGCACCACCGCCGTACGGGACTGGGAGCAGGGGCGGTACCGGGTCAGCGGGCAGAAGATCTGGACCTCGCTGGCGCGGGAGGCCGACTGGTGCTTCGTCCTGGCCCGCACCGAGCCGGGCTCCCGCCGGCACCACGGGCTGTCCTTCCTGCTGGTCCGGATGGACCAGCCGGGCCTGATCGAGGTCCGGCCGATCCGGCAGATGTCGGGGACCAGCGAGTTCAACGAGGTCTTCTTCGACGGGGCGGTGGCCGAGGAGGTGGTCGGCGGGGAGGGCCACGGCTGGACCGTGGCCATGGGACTGCTGGCCCTGGAGCGCGGGGTGTCCACCCTGGTGCAGCAGATCGGCTTCGCGGCGGAACTCGAGCGGGTGGTGGGCGCCTACCTCGCCTCCTCCGAGGCGGCGGACGAGGTGCTCCGGGACCGGCTGGTCCGGCAGTGGGCCGAGCTGCGCACCATGCGGTGGAACGCGCTGCGCACCCTGGGCAGCGACGCCGGCAGTGCGGGCAGCGCCGGCAGCGCGCAGGACCCGGGGGCGCCGAGCGTGGCCAAGCTGCTGTGGGGCGGCTGGCACCGGCGGCTCGGCGAGCTGGCGGTGGCGGTCCGGGGCGCGGCCGGCGGGGCCGGGGTCCGGGACTGGGCGCCGGGGATTCCGTACGAGGACGGCCTGGCGGAGGCGCAGCGGCTGTTCCTGTTCACCCGGGCCGACACGATCTACGGCGGTTCGGACGAGATCCAGCGGAACATCATCGCCGAGCGCGTGCTCGGCCTCCCTAAGGAGTCCAGGTGAGAGGCGTTGTCTTCGACGGCAAGCAGGCCCAGGTGGTCGACGATCTGGAGATCCGCGATCCGGGCCCGGGGGAGGTGCTGGTCGCGGTCGCGGCGGCCGGGCTGTGCCACAGCGATCTGTCGGTGATCGACGGGACGATTCCGTTCCCGCCGCCGGTGGTGCTGGGGCACGAGGGCGCGGGGGTCGTGGAGGCGGTGGGGGCCGGGGTGACGCATGTGGTGCCCGGCGACCACGTGTCGCTGTCCACCCTCGCCAACTGCGGGGCCTGTGCGGACTGCGACCGGGGCCGGCCGACGATGTGCCGGAAGGCGATCGGGATGCCCGGTCAGCCCTTCTCGCGGGGCGGCAGGCCGCTGTTCCAGTTCGCCTCCAACTCCGCGTTCGCGGAGCGCACGATCGTCAAGGCCGTGCAGGCGGTGAAGATCCCGGCGGACATACCCCTGACCAGTGCGGCGCTGATCGGCTGCGGGGTGCTGACCGGCGTGGGCGCCGTACTGAACCGGGCCCGGGTGGACCGGGGCGAGTCGGTGGTGGTCATCGGCACCGGCGGGATCGGCCTCAATGTGCTGCAGGGGGCCCGGATCGCGGGAGCCTCGGTGATCGTCGCGGTGGACGCGAACCCGGCGAAGGAGGCGGTGGCCCGGCAGTTCGGGGCGACGCACTTCGTGGACGCGTCGGCCGTGCCGGACAGCGGGGTGGCGGTGAAGGAGATCCTGCCGACCGGGGCGGACCACGCCTTCGAGTGCGTGGGCAGCGTGAAGCTGATCCGGCAGGCGATCGACCTGCTGGACCGGCACGGGCAGGCGGTGCTGCTGGGGGTGCCGGGCTTCACCGAGGAGGCGTCCTTCCAGGTGTCCTCCCTGTACCTGGACAAGACGATCATGGGCTGCCGGTACGGATCCTCGCGCCCGCAGCGCGATATCGCGCTGTACGCGCAGCTGTACCGGGAGGGCCGGCTGCTGCTGGACGAACTGGTCACCGAGGTCTACCCGGTGGAGGACTTCGCCAAGGCGGCGGCCGACGCCAAGCACGGGCGGGTGGCCAGGGGCGTGCTGACGTTCTAGCGGGGCAGGGCCGCAGCCCGAAGCCGGGGGCCGGGGCGGGCTTCGGCCCTGGCCCCGGCCCCGGCTTCGGCCGGGCGAGGCCCGCGCTTTGACCCAGGCCCCGGCCGGGCCCAGGCCCCGGCCCGGGCTCCGGGCCGGGGGGGCGTTGGTCAGGTCGGGGAGGTGGCGGCCAGGCGGCCGAATCTGCCCTTGTGGAAGAGCAGCGGATCGCCCTCGCCGGCCGCGCCCATCGCCTCGACCCGGCCGACCACGATCAGGTGGTCGCCGCCGGTGTGGACGGCATGGATCCGGCAGTCGATCCAGGCCGGTACGCCGGCCAGCTGCGGGGATCCGGTGACCGGCGCCGGTGTGTGGTCGACCCCCGCGAACTTGTCGGATCCGCTGACCGCGAAGGCCCGGCAGAGCGCGCTCTGTTCCGCCCCGAGGATGTTCACGCAGAACACCCCGGCCCGGGCGATGCGCGGCCAACTGGTCGAGGTGCGGCCGACCATGAAGGTCACCAGGGGCGGATCGAGGGACAGCGAGGCGAAGGACTGGCAGGCGAAGCCGGCCGGCCAGGGCTCGTCGTCCACGCCGGGGGCGGTGATGATCGTGACCCCGCTGGCGAAGTTCCCGAGCACGGCCCGGAAGTCGGCCGGGCTGACGGGGGCGCGCTCGTCGTCACCGACGGCGCGGAGATCGGGGCGCGGATGCGCGTCGATCGGCGCGGGCTCCATGGTCGTGGGGAAGCCGGCTGACCTGAGGTATCGGACGACGGTGGCCGCCATCCCTGCGTGTCCCATCACAGAATCGATTCAAGCTGACGGATCGTCAGATTGGAACCCCTTGAGGCCAGCCGGGTGAATCCTGGGGATGCCCGGGGGAGGTGCGGGCGGTGGGCGGGTGCGGCTCGGCATCGTGGCGGGGGCGTCTCAACCGACCCTCAGGAGGACAGCATGCTCGCCACCGACTTCCGTACCGGATCGCCCAACTGGCTCGACCTCGGCAGCCCCGACACCACCGGTGCCGCCGCCTTCTACGGCGTGGTCTTCGGCTGGGAGTTCGTCTCGGCGGGGCCGGATGCGGGCGGGTACGGGTTCTTCCACAAAGGCGGGAAGACCGTTGCCGCAATGGGGCCGCTGATGGACGAAGGGGCGGAGCCGGCCTGGATGGTGTACTTCCAGACCCCGGACATCCAGACCACCGCCAAGGCCGTGGAGCAGGGCGGCGGGCAGGTGCGGGCGGAGCCGATGGACGTGATGGGCGAAGGCTGGCTGGCCCAGTTCACCGACCCCGGCGGCGCCGAGTTCGCCGTATGGCAGCCGGGGAAGACCAAGGGGCTGGGGGTGGCCTCCGCCGACAACACGCTGTGCTGGGTGGAGCTGCACACGGCGGACCCGGTGGCGGCCATCGCCTTCTACCGCACGCTGTTCGGCTGGCGGTCGCAGGAGATGGACGCGCCCGGGATGACCTACCGGGTGCTGAGCGTCGGCGAAGGCGACCAGCAGGACGGGTCGTTCGGCGGGGTGGCGCCGCTGCAGGAGAGCGATGACACGCGCTGGGTGCCGTACTTTGCCGTGGCGGACGTCGATGCCATTGCCACGGCGGTGGCGGAGAACGGCGGCACGGTGCTGATGCCGGGGGTGGACGTGCCGGACGTCGGGCGGATTGCCTGGCTGGCGGACACGAGTGGGGCGGTGTTTGCCGTGCTGAGGCCCAACCCGCAGCAGTAGGAGGAGCGGGGCGGTTCGCGGGGCGGATTAGTGGCCGTGGTACTTGGGCGTGCGTCGTTCCACGAAGGAGGCCACGCCCTCGTTCGCGTCCGCGGTGGTCATGTTGATCTCCTGGGCGGTGGCCTCGGCGGCCAGCGCGGTTGCGCGGTCCGAGTCCAGGGAGGCGTTGACCAGCTGCTTGGTCAGGGCGATGGCCCGGGTCGGGCCCTGCGCGAGGCGTTCCGCCCAGGCGCGGGCCGTCTCGGCCAGCTCGTCGGCCGGGACCACCGTGTTGACCAGGCCGAGCCGCTCCGCCTCGCGGGCGGTGAGCGCATCGCCGAAGAACATCAGCTCCTTGGCCTTCTGCGGGCCGATCAGGCGGGGCAGGAGGTAGGCACCGGCGCCGTCCGGGACCAGGCCGCGGCGGACGAACACCTCGATGAACTTGGCCGGTTCGGCTGCGATGACAAGGTCACAGGCGAGGGCGAGGTGGGCGCCGATGCCGGCGGCGGTGCCGTTGACTGCGGCGATCACGGGTTTCTCGCAGTCCAGGACTGCGGTGATGAGGCGTTGGGCGCCTAGGCGGATCATGCGGGCGATGTCGCCGGCAATGCGATTGCCGCCGGTGGCGGGGCCGCCGCGGAGGTCGGCGCCCGCGCAGAAGCCCTTGCCGGTGGCGGTGAGGACGACCGCCCGGACGGCGGGGTCGGCGGTGGCCTCGGCGAGGAGGTCGATGAGGCGGTCGCGTTGGTCCCAGGTGAGGGCGTTCATGGCGTCGGGGCGGTTGAGGGTGATCCAGGAGACGTTGTTCTCGGTGCGGTGGAGGAGGGTGGGGGTGGGGTCGGTCATGGTGGTGCGGCTCCTTGGGTGACGGTCGGATGCTGTGGCGGGGCTGCGGGTTGCGGGGTCCGCTGCGCGGGGCCATTCCCCCACCCCGCCCCTTCCCGAAACCGGGGCTCCGCCCCGGACCCCGCCGGTGGCCCGGGCTTCGCCCGGCAACCCGGGCCGGCCGGGCTCCGCCCGCCGGTTACCCGGGCTCCGCCCGGCAACCCTTTGCGGGGCTGCGCCGCACCCCGCCGGTGCGGGCTTCGCCCGGCAACCTTGCGGGGCTGTGCCCACCCCGCTCCGCGGGGTGCGGGGCGGGGCCTGGGCCCCCGTTCTGGTGCGGGCTGCGCCGCACCCCGCCGGGTGCGGGCTTCGCCCGGCACTCCGGGCCGGCGGGGCTTCGCCCGGCAACCATGCGGGCTGTGCCCCCCGCTCCGCGGGGTGCGGGCTGGGCCCCCCGCAGGGTGCGGGCTCCGCCCGGGCACCCGGGGGAGCGGGGCTCCGCCCGCCGGTTGGCCGGGCTTCGCCCGGGAACCCCGGGCAGCTGCGCCCGTGCCCTGCCGGGGTGCGGGCTTCGCCCGGGGGAGCGGGGCTGCGGGTTCGCCCCGGCGGGGTCAATGGCAGATGGCCAGCGCGTCCAGGGCTACTGCGCCTTGGCCGCGGGGGAGGACCATCAACGGGTTGATGTCGAGTTCCGAGAGTTCGTCGCCTAGTTCCAGGGCCATGCGCTGGATGCGGAGGACGACCTCCACCAACGCGTCGACATCGGCTGGAGGGGCTCCGCGGACGCCCTCCAGAAGGGCGTGGCCGCGGAGTTCGGTGAGCATTGCGCGGGCCTGGTCCTCGCCGAATGGGGGGACCCGGACCGCCGCGTCGTGCAGGACCTCTACCAGGACGCCGCCCAGGCCGACCGTCACGGTGGGGCCGAAGAGGTCGTCCTGGGTGACGCCGACGACCATTTCCACGCCCCGTTCGACCATCTGGCAGACCAGGATCCCGTCCAGCGGGATGTCCTCGTAGCGGGCGATGTCCGTGAGCTCGCGGTAGGCGTCGCGGATCTGGCTGGCCGAGGTGAGGCCGACCTTGACCAGGCCCAGTTCGGTTTTGTGGGCCAGTTGGGGGCCTGAGGCCTTCATGACGACTGGATAGCCGACCAGGCCCGCCGCGCGGACGGCCGCTGCCGCGCTGGTCACCAGCTGTTCGCGCGGCACCCGGATGCCGTACGCGCGCAGCAGCTGCTTCGCCGCGTGCTCGCTCAGCTGCTGGCCCGGCCGCATCAGGGCCTGTGCCTTGCGGTACGAGGGCGAGGGGGTGCGGGGGGCGTCGTCGAAGGGGGAGCGGTAGGCCGTGGTGAAGCGGTGGTGGTCGAGGTAGGCGCGGACGGCGGTGATGCAGTTGCCGAAGGTGCGGAAGGTGGCCACCCGGGAGGAGCCCAGCAGCACCCTCCGGTAGGCGTCCTCGGTGCCGACCGGGGAGCCCCAGATCACGCAGATCAGTTTGTCGGTCTGCTCCGCTGCGTCGACCAGGTCTTGGGCGAGCTTGTCGCTCATCGGGGGGAAGGGGCCGGTGATCGGGCAGATGAGGATGCCGACCGACGGGTCCGCGAGGATGGCGTCGATGATTTTTCGGCCGCGCCAGTCGCCGACCGGGTGGCCGCCGTTGTCCACCGGGTTCGCGACGTTCAGGTACGACGGTATCCACTGGTGGAGTTCGGCCTGCTTGGCGGCGGAGAGGCCGGGCAGGCGCAGGCCCGCCTCCGTGGCCAGGTCGGAGAAGTGGGCGCCGGTGCCGCCGGAGATGGAGTAGACGACCACCCCGTCGGACTGCGGGCGGCGGGCGCGGGCCAGCAGGGCGGCGGTGTCCTGGAGTTCGTCCAGGCCGTCGACGCGGATCACGCCGAACTGGCGCATGGCGGCGTCCACGACCGTGTCGGCGCCGGTGAGTTTGCCGGTGTGGGAGGCGGCCATCCGGGCGCCGGTCTCGGTTCGGCCGACCTTGACGGCGACGACGGGGACGCCGTTGCGGGCGGCTCGGTCGGCGGCCAGGAGGAAGGAGCGGCCGTCCTTGAGGCCCTCCACGTAGCAGGCGATGGCGCCGACCTCGGGCTGCTCGGCGAAGTAGGAGATGAAGTCGGAGGTCTCCAGGTCGGCCTCGTTGCCCGTGGGGGCCCAGTGGGAGAGCCGGATGCCCAGTTCCTGGAGGGTGTAGACCGGCCGGCCCTGGTGGCCGGACTGGGTGATCAGGGCGATGGCCGGGCCGTCGAGGTCCTCGCGGAACCGCTCGAAGGCGTTGAGGTTGGTGTTCGGGCCGAGGAGGCGCAGTCCGGAGCGCGCCACGGCCGCGGTGAGGCGGGCCTGGGCGGCCTTGCCCTCCTCGCCGGTCTCGGCGAAGCCGGAGGCGAAGGCCACCGCGAACTTCACCTTCGCCTCGGCGAGTTCCTCGATGACCGGCAGCGGGTCGCCGACCAGCAGCACCGCCAGGTCCACCTGTTCGGGCAGGTCGGCCACGGAGGCGAAGCAGGGGTGCCCGAAGACGGTGGGGCGGGTGGGGTGGACGGGGTGGATGCGGGCGCCGACGCGCTCGGCCCAGGCGAAGAGCTGGCGGGTGATGCCGGTGTTGGGTCTGCCATCGGCGTCGGAGGCGCCGATGACCGCCACGGACTCGGGCCGGAAGAACCGGTCGAGGTCGGGCACGTCGGCGTGCAGGGGTCGCCCGCTGACGTCCAGGGCGTCCCGGTCCGCGCCGCCCCCGGACGGGGCCGTCGTGGAATGGACAGCCGCCCGGGGGTGCTCCCCGCAGGCCTCGACACGTGCGCGGAAGTCGGTGGTGAGGGTGCCGTGAGTAGATCCAAGCATCGTTCCGCCCGCTCCTGCTCGATGACTCGTACTAACTGACGCGTAGTCAGATTACTGAACTGACGCGCCGTCAGGAACAGGTGCGGCGTGAAGAATCAGTGGCGGCGGCTCCGTGCCAGGGCCTTGGCGATCTTCTCGGCGTCCCGGGCCATCTCTCGGAACATTCCGCTTATCGGGTTGGTGAAACCGGTGAAATACAGCCCCGGGGCGGCCGGATCCGTGCGGGCACCGTGCGGACGGGGCCGGCCGCGCTCGTCCAGGACGCCGAGATGCCCCACCAGCCCCTCCAGGGCCCGCCGGTAGCCGGTGGCCGCGATCACCACGTCCGGGCCGATGCGCGAGCCGTCCGCCAGGACCACCTCGGCCCCGTCGAAGGAGGCCACGGCCGCCACCGGCTCCACCTTCCCCGCACGCACCGCGGCGATCAGCCCGACGTCCTGCACCGGGATCGCGCCCTGCCGGACCCGGCTGTACAGGCCGGTGTCCGGGCGCGGGAGTCCGTACGCCGACAGGTCCGGCACCGCGACCTTGGCCTGGAGGGCGGAGATCCGGTCCACCAGCTTCACCGGCAGCCGGCGCACCAGGATGCCGGAGCGCTGGGCCGGCCAGCCCGCGGTGGAGCGGCGCACGATGTGCGGGGCGGTGCGGACCGCCAGCCGGACCCGGGCCGCCCCGCCCTCGGCGAGGTCCACGGCTATCTCGGCCCCCGTGTTGCCGGTGCCGACCACCAGGACATCGCGCCCCGCGTACGGCGCGGGATTGCGGTACGCGCCCGCGTGCAGCAGCTCGCCCGGGTACGCCGCCGCACCCGGCCAGTCCGGAACCGCCGGGGTGTGGTTGAAACCGGTGGCGACGACCACGGCGCTCGCGGCGAGCTCGCGGCCCCCGCTGGCGTGCAGCACCCAGCCCGCCCCGTCGGCCGCCCGCTCGATCCGGGTCACCTCCACCCCGGTGACCAGCTCCAGCTCGTGGTACTCGGCGTACTTCTCCAGGTAGCGCACCACGTTGTCGCGGGAGACCCAGCGCCCGAAGCGGCGCGGGATGGCCAGTCCGGGCAGCCCCGACAGGCGGCGGGTGGTGTGCAGGTGGAGCCGGTCGTAGTGGCGCCGCCAGGAGGCGCCGACCGAGCCGGACTTCTCGACCACCACCGCGCGGACCCCCTGGGCGCGGAGTGCGGCGGCTGCGGCGAGACCGCCGGGTCCGCCGCCGATCACGTACACGGGGCGGGGCTCGGTGGTGGTCATGTCAGGCGCTTCAGGCATGAGGTGTGAGCGTATCGCCACGGAGCGTTGATGGGTCTCGGTCAAGCGGGGAATCGGTTGCGGATCGATCACGGCGGGGTGTGCGGACCCTTGCGCCCGCCCTTGCGCACGGGCCGCGGATCCGCTTATCTGACGTACCGTCAGGTAGTGAGGGAGGGGAGGCTGTATGCAGACCATCTGGCTCAGCGGGGCCGAATGGCTCGCCGTGCTCCGGATCGGCCTCGGCCTGTGGTGGCTGGAGAGCTGGCGGCACAAGGACAAGAAGGGCTGGTTCGAGCGCGGTACCGGCATCGCCTGGGCCGCCGACGTGGCCGGGAAGCACCGGTGGCCGTTCGTGAAGACCGGCTTCGCCACCGTGGTCGAACCCCGCCCCCGGCTGATGGCGTACGTGGTGGTCTACGCCGAGCTCGCCCTGGGCCTGGGCCTGGTCCTCGGGTTCCTCACCCCGGTCGCCCTGATCGGCGGGCTGCTGCTGAACCTGCTCTACCTGGTGCTGATGATCCACGACTGGGCCGAGCAGGGCCAGAACGCGATGATGGCGCTCATCTCCCTCGTCGCGCTCCTCGCCATGAGCTGGCAGACCTGGTCTCTCGACTCGGCGATCGGACTCTTCCTGTGAGCACCGTACGGTTCGACCTTCCCGAGGTGGACGAGTTCACCCGGCCCTACTGGGCCGCCGCGGCCGAGGGCCGGCTGCTGCTGCGGCGCTGCACCGCCTGCACCCGGGCACACCACTACCCCCGCGAGTTCTGCCCGTACTGCTGGGCCGGCGAGGACCGGGTGGTCTGGGAGCCGGCGAGCGGGGACGCGGTCCTCTACACCTGGTCGGTGATCCACCGGAACGACCTGCCGCCCTTCGGCACCCGTGTCCCGTACGTCGCCGCCGTTGTGGACCTCGCCGAGGGGCCCCGGATGATGACCGAGATCGTGGACTGCGCAGATGCGCAGCTGCGCATCGGCATGGTGTTGCGCGTCGCCTTCCGGGCGGAGCCGGCGGCCGGGCTCGCGGTCCCGGTCTTCCGGCCGGCGGACACTCCCTAGAGCCGGGCCTGGGAGGGCGTGGTCAGGGGTTCCCACCAGGCGCGGTTCTCGCGGTACCAGTCCACGGTGGCGGCCAGGCCCTCGTCGAAGGAGCGCAGCGGCCGGTAGCCCAGCTCGTCGCGGATCTTGGACCAGTCGACCGAATAGCGGGCGTCGTGGGCCTTGCGGTCCGCCACGTGCTCCACGCTGTCCCAGTCCCGGCCGCAGGCCTCCAGCAGCAGGGCGGTCAGCTGCTTGTTGGTGAGCTCGGTGCCCCCGCCCACGTTGTAGACCTCGCCGGGCCGGCCGCCCTCCAGCACCAGCCGGATGGCCCGGCAGTGGTCCTCCACGTGCAGCCAGTCCCGGATCTGCTCGCCGTCCCCGTAGAGCGGGACGGAACCGCCGTCCAGCAGCCGGGTGATGAACAGCGGGATGATCTTCTCCGGGTACTGGTGGGGACCGTAGTTGTTGGAGCACCGGGTGATCCGGACGTCCAGGCCGTGGGTCCGGTGGTACGCCAGGGCCAGCAGGTCGGAGCCCGCCTTGGCCGCCGAGTAGGGGGAGTTGGGGGAGAGCGGCTGCTCCTCGGTCCACGAGCCGACCGGGATCGAGCCGTACACCTCGTCCGTGGAGACGTGGACGAAGGTGCCGAGCCCGGCGTGGACGGCGGCCTCGAGGAGGTTCTGGGTGCCGAGGACGTTGGTGGAGGCGAAGCCGCCGCCGGCGGCGATGGACCGGTCCACATGGGATTCGGCCGCCAGGTGGACCACCGCGTCGTGCTCGGCCATCAGAGCGGTGACCTTGTCGGTGTCGAGGATGTCCCCGCGGATGAAGGTCAGCCGCGGATCGTCCTGTACGGAGGCCAGGTTGGCGGGGTTGCCGGCGTAGGTGAGCACGTCCAGCACGGTCACGGCCGTGGGCGCTGTGAGTCCCGGGCCGGCGTCGGACAGCAGCTGGCGGACGAAGTGGGAGCCGATGAAGCCGGCCCCTCCGGTGACGAGGATTCTCATGGTGCGTCTCGCGGTCTTTCGCGTCGGGTGGGATCGGGTCGGGAGGGGTGGGGGTGTTCAGGAGGCGATCTGGATCCGGCTGTGGTCGCCCAGCACCAGCCGGTGCGCGCGGGGTGCCCGCACCGCGCCGGAGACATGGACGGACCGGCCGATCAGGGAGCCCTCGATCCGGCCCGCGTCCTCGATCCGGGCGCCTTCCAGCAGGATGGAGAACTCCACCTCGCTGCCGCTGATCCGGCAGTGGTCGGCCACCGAGGTGAAGGAGCCGATGTGGGAGTCGGTCACGACGGCGTCCGCGCCGATGACCGCGGGGCCCACGATCCGCGACCGGACGATCCGGGCGCCCGGCGCGATCCTGACCCGGCCCACGATCTCGCTGGCCGCGTCCACCGAGCCGGCGACGGCCGGTTCGATGCCCTCCAGCACCGCCCGGTTGACCTCCAGCATGTCGGCGACGTTCCCGGTGTCCTTCCAGTAGCCGGTGATGGTGGTGGCCGTGACGGTCCGGCCCGCGTCGATCAGCCACTGGATGGCATCGGTGATCTCCATCTCCCCGCGCGCGGAGGGCGCGATCGCGGCGACCGCCTCGTGCACGGCGGAGGTGAAGAGATAGACCCCGACCAGTGCCAGGTCGCTGCGCGGGGCGGCCGGCTTCTCCTCCAGGCGTACGACGGCGCCGTCCGGGCCGAGTTCGGCGACGCCGAACATCGACGGGTCGGCAACCTTGGTGAGCAGGATCCGGGCGTGCGGGCGCTCCTGCCGGAACTCCTCGACCAGGCCGGTGATCCCGCCGACCACGAAGTTGTCGCCGAGGTACATCACGAAGTCCTCGTCACCCAGCCAGTCCCGGGCGATGAGCACGGCGTGCGCGAGGCCGAGCGGGGCCTCCTGGGGCAGGTAGGTGATCCGGGCGCCGAACTGCGAGCCGTCGCCGAGGGCGGCCCGGATCTCCCGCTCGGTGCCGCCGACGATCACCCCGATCTCGGTGATGCCGGCCGCGACGATCGACTCGATGCCGTAGAAGAGGACCGGCTTGTTGGCGACCGGGACCAGCTGTTTGGCGGCGGTGTGGGTGATGGGGCGCAGTCGGCTGCCGGTGCCTCCGGCGAGGACCAGCGCCTTCATCGGGCGCCCGCCGACTCTGTGTCCGCCTCGGCTGCCATGGCGTTCAGCAGGGCGAACAGCCGTGGCTGGGTGCGGCGGACGAGTGCGGTGATGCGTTCCGCGTGGTGCGCATCGGCGCAACGCAGCGGCTGGGCCAGGACGTACCGGCCCGTTGGCGCGGTGGAGCGTGGCAGCCGTACGACCGCGAGCTCCGGCCACAGCTCCTGCCCGGCGGTCGGCTGCCGGTCCCGCGCTATCTCGGCCGCCGCGTCGCCGGCCCAGCCCACGGGCCGGGTGAAGTCCGGGTCGGCCGTCAGGCGGGCCAGCCATTCCGCGGTGTCGGCGGCCTGGGCCGCGCTCAGTGCGGCGTCGGAGTGGCCGGAGCGCAGCCGCTCCAGCATCGTGTGGGCCGCGCGCGGGTGGTCGAAGGTTGCCAGCGGCAGCCAGTGCCGGGCCGGGATCCGGTGCCGGCGGGTGCCGGCGTCGTCGAGCAGTACGGCCGTACGCTCGGCCACCGTGGTGAACCGGGCCCCCGCGTCGGTCATCCGCAGCCACAGGTCCCAGTCCTCCAGCCCGGCCCCGGCCCGCCAGCCGCCGACCTGCTCGGCGAGGCCGCGCCGGTGGGCCACCCGGGAGGGCTCGAAAACCACGCCCAGCAGCTGGAACTCCGGGTGCCAGCACATCTCGTACGGCCGGGACAGGGCGGTGGACCGGCCCTGCGGGTCCTGGAGTTCGAAGCCGGTGGCCACCAGCTCGGCGCCGGCGTCGGTCAGGGAGAGGACCACGGCGAGGTGGTCCGGCCGCCAGCGGTCGTCGTGGTCGAGGTAGGCGATGACCTCGCCCCGGGCCTCGGCGAGACCGAGGTTGCGGGGGCCACTGGGATGGCCGTGGCGCTCGGCACGCAGCAGCCGGATCCGGGGATCGGCAAGGGCGGCCTCGCGCACGCAGGCGTCGGTGTCGTCGGTGCTGCCGTCGGACACCACCAGCATTTCCCAGTCGGTGACGGTCTGGGCGCTCACCGAGGCGAGGGTGTCGAGAATCGGGCGCGACCGGTTGTAGGTCGGACAGATCACCGATATGCGGGGCTGCCCGGGGGAGTGGTCCATCTGTGCAACTTTCCGCGCGGCGATATCGGTGGCGGCACCGCCCGCCCGCCCGGCCGAATGAATTACCGGCACGCCGAATTGACGCATCACTGATGCGAATCCGTGGTAACGCGAATTCGTTTTCTCCCGGTACGGCGTGCGGCGCCTGGCGTAAAACTAGTGCCAGGCGCCGCAGGAGCGCGCCCGCCGCGAGGCGGGTCATCCCCCGTCCCGGGACGGGGGTTTGTGTCAAGGTTCCGTCTAGGCCGCGAAGCGGACCGGTGTGGCGTGCGAGTGCCAGAGCGCGGCCACCTGGGACCGGTCGCGCAGGTGCAGCTTGCGCAGCACGTTCGACACGTGGAACTTCACCGTGCTGCGCTCGATCGTCAGATGCTCGGCGATCTCCGAGTTGGACATGCCCTCGGCGACCAGGTTGGCCACTCCGCGTTCCCGGTCGGTGAGCCGGATGACCTCGGCGGCCGGCGGTTCCGCCGGGCGGAACTGCCCGGTCCGGCCTGCCAGCAGCGTCGGCACCAGCTCGGGGGAGACCCAGCCCCGGCCGCCCAGCACCTCGCGGACGGCGGTGATGTGTCCGTGGTCGGGGTCGTCCCGGTCGATGATGCCGACCACCCGGCCGAAGGCCGCGGACTCCCAGAACGGGTCGTCCTCGCCGGAGACCAGGGCGATGGCCCGGGTGCCCCACGCGGCCAGGCCGTGGTCGGCGTCCAGGGCGCCTGCCTCGACCACCACGACATCGGCCGGAGCGGCGGGTCGCACGCCCCCGTCCGCTTCCCGTCCGCAGACCTCCCAGCCGGGTGCCGAGAGCACCTCGGTCATCCTGCGGCGCAACGATGGAGAATTGATGACAAGAAAGATACGTTCCATGCTTCCCCGTAATTCTGCTATGCAAAGCGGTCGGTAACCCGAGTCGGTCGAACCTCGGGTTGTCGCCCCCGCGACAACAACCTTGATCAGCAATAGGGAAGTTAACACATTCGGCCACCCCGGTGAACGGAAGGTGCCGGCCGGAACGGGTCGGTCCGGGGGAATTGAGGAAGACCTGAGGAACCCCCGTTCGTTGCGTCCTAGTTGCCCGTGTTGATGGCGGCCACGCTGGTGGCCGCGTACCCCGCCAGGCCCACGAACACCGAGTCCACCAGCTGCTTCATGACCGGCTCGGACCAGTGGTTCTCGGACAGTTCGGCCATCCGGGCGCGGACCGCCTCCTGGTCCTTCCGGTCGGCAAACACCAGGCTCTCCAGGCCGCCGCCATGCAGCAGCGCGATCAGGGCGGCCGTCCGGTCGTCCGGCTGCCCGCCCTCCAGGACCACAGCTGCCAGCTTCGCGCGGACCCCGTCCTCGGCGGTGCCGTCGGCCTCCGGGTAGCGCTTCGTCGGGAAGATGCCCCAGCGGCGGGTCAGCTCCTCGCGGATGATGCCCTTGTCGAGCAGCCCCTGCCGGGCGCCCTCCACGGCCTCTTCCTTCAGCCGGAAGATCCAGGCCTGGGCGTCCTCGGGCTGCTTCGCCGCGGCGATGGCCGCCAGCGTCGCGTCCAGAACCGGAATCCCCAGCGGGGCAGGGTCGTTGACGAGGATCCGGCCGTCCTCCAGGCGGATGCGGCCGGCCAGCGCGAGCTCCAGCACCGAGGCGGTGGAGATCATGAACTCGGACTGCGGCTGCAGCGCGGCGGCGCCGGTGGTGTCGTCGAGCGACAGGAGCATGATCTGCTCACCCAGTGTGGTTTCCATACGAATGGTCCTCTCCATGGTTCTGACCTGCGAAACTTCCTGTGTTGCAGATCATGGCAAGGGGTGCGGGCGCCACTTCACGGCGGGTTCGGTATCGGCCGGCAGCCCGGGAAGCCCGGTTCGCGCCTCCGCGGTGCGCAGCCGTCCGGTGTTCCAGGTGAAGTCGTGGCTCTCGGCCAGCCGCAGCGGCTGGTAGCCGACCGGGACCACCTTCACCGCCGCCCAGCCCATCTCCCGCAGCCCAAGCGGAAGTCGGTGGGTGAGGTCGACCGCGACCGGGTCGGCGCCATCGGCGAGCATTCCCGCCACCAGCTCTGCGGTCGGCACCTCGCGGGCCTCCCGGGGCGGGCGGGATCCACGGAACCCGCCGGTCCACTCCGCGACGTGCTCGAAGCACTCCCGTGAGGCGACGTACCGCAGCCGGTCGTCATCGTCCTCGATGGCGGCCGGAGCCGTCCCGTACCCGTGGCTCTCCCACTGGTTGACCACGGCGGAGCGCACCTGAAGGGCCTC
The DNA here is from genome assembly GCF_040296685.1 of Streptomyces sp. NPDC002054. Classification (NCBI taxonomy): domain Bacteria; kingdom Bacillati; phylum Actinomycetota; class Actinomycetes; order Kitasatosporales; family Streptomycetaceae; genus Streptomyces; species Streptomyces sp. NPDC002054. Next base: position 24,054 of record NZ_JBEOXT010000044.1, on the reverse strand, counting down.
CTGCAGCGCGCCCAGCATGCTCCAGTCCACCCGGTCGGTGGCATTGCAGCCCATCGTCGCCAGCGGCTGCGGGCCGGTCCGGTCGATCACCACCCCGACCGTGCAGACCACCCCGGGGATCCCGGTGGGCAGATCGGCCAGCACCGGTTCCAGCCCGGCCCGCAGCGCCGACTCCCACAGCCGCAGCAGCCCGCGCCGCAGCGCGTTCTCCTTGCCGCGCGGGATCCCGTCGGCCGTCAGCGGGGCCAGGTCAATGCGCATCGGGCGCAGCCGCTGCTGCCAGGCCACGAGCAGTGCGTCCCGCTCCACCAGCTCCAGCAGGGCGGAGCGCAGGGCCATGTCGTACCCCTGCCCGGAGGCGGCACCGGAGGGGCCCGGATCGAATCCCTCCGCTTCGCCGGGCGGGACCGGATAGTCCACCAGCCCGGCCGGTACGAGGAGTTCGGCCCCGTCTGCGAGCCGCCGGGCCGGGTACCAGGTCAGGGTGCGGTCGGCGGCGGCCGGATCGCCGAGGCCGAGGCCCGGGGCGGCGAAGTCCAGGGCCCGCGCCCCGAGTCCGGCCGCGGTGCCCCGGACCTGCCCGGGCACCCCGCCGTCCTGCGGAAACAGCGCGAACCGCTCGACGGCCTCGCCGGCGCCGCGGACCAGGGCGTCCATCCGGGTGTGCCCGTACGCGCCGACCACGCGCGGGGTCAGGGCCTGGCCGTCCCGCTCCGCCTGGTCGGTACCGGCGGCCAGCCGGACCAGGGCCCGCCACAGCAGGTCGTCCGGCGGCCCGGGCGGCAGCATGCAGGAGTCCTCGGCCAGGCCGTTCGCGGGGTCGAGGGTGGCCAGGAAATCGATCATCAGCGGTTCCAACCTGGGGAGGGAAGGACGAGCCCCTTCGGCGGGGGCTCCGTCGGGGCTCGTCCGGTCTGTGCGGTGCTACGCAGGTGTGGTTCAGAAGAACGGCAGCCGGGCGCGGCGGTCGCTCAGGGCGGCGGTCAGGGCCAGCAGCACCCCGGCCGATCCGGTGGCCAGGTCGGCGGAGATCCGCAGGCACTCCTGGCCGAGGAAGGCGATGCCGCCCCGGAAGGGCACGGCATTGATCCCGAGCCCGGCCAGATGCCGCTCCAGCGCGGGGTCCGCCCCGGCGCCGATGCCGGCTGCACCGGCGCCCTCCGGGCCGGATCCCCGGCTCGCGGGGGCCGAACGGCCCTGGCCGGGTGGGGCCACTGCGGGGGGCTCTGCCCCCGGTCCGGCAGCCCGCGCCGGTTCGCGGACGCCGTCCGAGTGGAGCGGCCGGCCGGAGGCCAAGTGGACGCGGGTCAGGATGGCGCCGGCGCGGCCGTTCAGGAGGCCGGCCTGGGGGAGGAAGGGCAGTTCGGTGGCCGCCAGGATCGCGTCCCGGGCCTGGGCCAGCTCCTCGTCCGGCCGGTGCGCCAGCAGATCGTGCAGCACCATGCCGGTGCCGCCGCTGCCCGCGCCGATCACCGGGATACGGCCGGTGGCGGACTCCCCGAAGGGTTCCCCGCTCTGCCAGCCGAGTCCGGCCAGGTCGGTGCGCAGGGCTTCGGCCACCCGGTCCAGCAGGGTGCCGTCGCCCGTGTGCTCGTACAGCCGGAGCAGGAACAGGGCGGTGCCCGTGCTGCCTCGCAGCAGCCCGGTGGCCGGGCGGCGGTCCGGTCCGCGGCCGGCCGGGGAGGGCAGCTCGGCGAGCCGTCCCGCGATCTGTACGGCCTCGTCCGGGAGCCCGAAGTGCAGCAGGGTCAGGCCCACTCCGGCCAGGCCGTCCTGCAGGGTGTGGTCGAGCCCGGACAGCGGCGCCTGGGCGATCCGGCCCACCAGCTCGCGGGCGGTGTCGGCGCGGCCGAGCCGGTCCAGGGCGTACGCGATGCCGCCCAGCCCGGCGTAGAAACCGGGCTGCGGATCGGCCGCCGCCTGCACCCGCTCGACCAGCCAGTCGAGGTGCTCCTCCGGGACCGGCAGCCCGGCCTCCCCGAGCGCCCACAGCACCCCGGCGGCTCCGTGGGCGAACCCGAGACCGCCCTCCGGGGTGAAGAACTGCGCGGCGTCACCGGGGAACAGCCGGTCCTCCCGCCCCTCCTGCACGGTGGCCAGCACGCTGTCCCCGAGGGTTCGCAGCCACCCGGCACACTCCCCGGCCCCGGGCACGGCCCACAACCTGCCCGAGTCCGGGCCGGCGGCAGGCAGCCCCAGGTCACGGCGTACAGCGGCGGCGAAGCCGGATGGCACCGGATAGGACCGCGTGATCAGCTCGAGCAGTTCCTCCGGCTTGTCCGGGGACCACGACACCATCGCCACCAGCGGCGCGAACATCGCCAGCCGCAGACAACCCAGCGCATAGCGGTCCACCGCGAACCCGGTGTACCCGGCCGGGGCGATGAAGCCCACCGCGCCCATGGTCTGGCCGTTCTGCTCCTCCGGCGGTACGGCCGTCTCGAAGTCGATGAACACGACGTCGCCGTCCGGCCGGACCAGCAGGTTGCCCGGGTGCAGGTCGCCGAAGACCACGCCCCGCTCGTGCATCCCGGCCACCCCGCGCTCGGTCTGGCCGAGCACGTCCAGCGCCCACGCGGTGTACTCCGCGAGCGCCTCGGGCGACGTCAGCCCGTTCAGCAGCGGGTTGCGCCGCATCAGCTCCTTGGACAGCGCGGTGCCCTCCACCCACTCCCGGACCAGGAAGTAGTGCTCGTGGCCCTTGCGGTAGTCGATCAGCCGCGGCATCGCCGGTGCCCCGGCCAGCCGGCGCAGCGCCCAGTGCTCCTGCTGGTGCCGGGTGACCGCGTCCCGGCCGTCCGCGTCCAGGCCCGCGTACGGCCGGGCCTCGCGCAGCAGGACCTCCGAGCCGTCCCGGGTGTCCGTACCCCGGTACACCCCGCCGCCGTTGGAGAAGTGCACGGCGGCGGTCACCCGGAACGGGAAGTCCCGCAGGGTGCCCGCCCCGCGCGCGGCCAGCGACTCGGCCAGGCAGTCGGGCACCGTCACCCACTCCGGCGGCCGGAACCCCGGGCCCCGCCGGTCCGGCACCAGTTCGCCGTCCGGGTTCTCGATGCAGTAGACGAGCTCACCGGTCTCGGCGGAGCGGACCGCCTGGAGCACGAAGCCGCCGTAGCGGACGTAGAGCGGGCCCTGCCGGTAGCGCAGGTCGCTGAGGATGTACGGGCCGGGCTCGCCCCCCACCAGGGTGTCGAGCTCCCGCAGCACCTCCTCGAAGTGCGCGTCGTCCAGCGGGTACACGGTGAGGAACTTGCCGCTGCCGCTGCGGTCGCCGTACTTGCCGTTGCGCTGCCGCAGCAGCTGCGGGGAGCGGATGAACTTGAACATCACGCCCTCGGCGACGCAGTACTTCGCCACCAGGTCGAGCAGGTGCGCGGCATTGTCCAGGGTCGCCGACACATGGATCTTCCAGCCCTGCTTGGGCAGCGTCACCCCCGGCGGGGCCATCACCACCCACTCGCTGCCCGGCGTACGCGACCAGCCCTCGGGCAGCGCGTCATGCGCCAGGGGGAAGGCGTCCTCGGCCGGATCGACCCGGGCCGGCAGATCGAAGAACGGCGTACCGGGCGGGCAGAAGTGCAGATGCCGGAGGATGTCCATGTCGTGTGCGAGTCCTATCCCCGTGAGGGTCAGCGAGTGGCCGGGGCGATGTACGAGAGGTAGAGCCAGGTGCCGAGCGAGCGGGTGCCGGCGGCGACGCGCGCGGTGCCGATGGGCTCGGCCGGAGCCGTGCCGGTCACCGACAGCGGCAGGACCAGGGCGGGCACGGGCAGGGAGTCGCCCTCCCGCACGGGCACGAACGCGGACATCGGCGCGCTGCCTTCCTCGGCCCGGCCCCGCCCCACGGTTCCGGTCCCGGTTTCGGTCCGGGTGACCATCCCGCGGCGGAACAGGGTGACCTCCGCGCCCTGGGTGACGGCCTCCACGTCGGCGGAATCGGACAGCACCAGCGAGGCCTTGCCGTCCTCGACGACGTACCCGCCGGCCACCGTGTACGGCACGGTGACCGTGGTCAGCACGGCACCGGCGGCGGCGACGGCCAGCAGCGCCGTGGCGCAGATCCGGGCGGTCCGGGCGCCGGCCGTACGCGCCTCGCGCAGCAGCAGCCGGCCGCCGACCCAGGCCCGGTACCCGAGGTAGCCCACACCGGCGAGGACCAGCGTGGAGCCGATGAACCCCATGCCCTGGAGCAGGTCGAGCCAGAGGGTGACCGCCAGCACGATCAGGTACAGCGGGAAGAGCATGCAGACGAGCCCGAACGGCACGGACCACCACAGCCCCGGCAGTTCCTTCTCGTACCGGCCGCCGAAGAGGATCCGGGCCAGGAACCGTCGGGCGTCGGCCATGGTCCGGTCCCGCAGGTGCGGGATGTCCAGATGGGTCATCAGCGCGATGTAGCCGTCGAGTTTGACGAACGGCAGCAGGTTCAAAAGGCTCGTGAGGTACGTGGAGACGGCGAAGACGAGCATGCCGTCCCGCAGACCCCCCTCGCCCGCGGCGAGCGAAGCGAGCCCCGCCGAACCGGCGATGACCAGCTGCGTCACGATGCCGGCCAGCGCCACCTGGACGCGCTGCCGGCGCTCGGGCAGCCGCCAGCCGTCGGAGACGTCGCAGAAGAACGCGGGGGTCAGGTAGAAGAGCATCACGCCCATCCGGCTGGGCCGTCCGCCGTGATGGGTGAGGACCGCGCCGTGACCCATCTCGTGCAGCGCGGTCGCCAGGGCGGAGGCGCCGGAGACGCCGAGCAGGATGCCCAGCGGCAGCGGCGCTCCCAGACTCTCCTTGAGCACCGGCGCCTGGGAGGCGAGGGCCAGCAGACCCCCCAGGGCGAGGACCGCCGCGAGGACGGCGCCCGCCCGGTTGGCGAACAGCCGCAGCAGCGGCGCGAGCCGGGAGAGCATCCGGTCCGGCTTCACCAGGGTGAGCTGGAAGGTCAGCGGCGGCACGAACTTGAACCAGGTGCTGCTGTGCTTGTGCGGCAGGCCGTCCTCCAGCAGCCGCATCCGGTTCAGGTTCTCGACGGCCTTGCCGACCGTGTCCTCGGTCCACGGCGAGCCCAGCTCGGCCGCCAGGTCCGGGTGGCCGCGTTCTCCGTCGATGGCCTGGAGCAGCCGGACCATGTCCGCGCCGACCCGGATGTACTGCTGGGCGCCGCGCTGCACCACCCAGGGGGCGTCCTCGGCGATCGGCTCGTGGAGCGTGACGTCGGGTGCCAGTTGCGGCCGGGCCAGCAGCGCGGTGGCCCGCTCCGGGGTCAGCACGGCGCCCGCGCCCGCCCGGCCGGACCTCATATGACGTCCCGGGACAGGAACAGCTTGCGGGCGGCGAACCCGGACAGGGCCAGCCAGCCGGCGATGACGAGCAGGGCCAGCGGCACGGACAGCAGCTCGGGCTTGCCGTCCCGGTAGACCGAGCTCATCGCGATGGTCAGGGTGAACTTGCCGGCCTCGGGCAGCAGCCGCAGCAGGGCCTCGTCCACGAACAGGGTCAGGCCCAGCAGGGTGGCGACGGCGGCGGTCTGGTTGCGGATGATCCAGCCGAGGAAGACGCCCCAGGGGGCGCTGAGCAGGGTGACGGCGAAGACGCCGACCAGGGTCAGGGTGGTCTCGCCCGTCCACACCGGCTCGTGCTCGGTGGCGCCGGCCACGAGGAGCATCGGGGAGGCCGCGGCCAGGGCGGTGGCGAGTACGGCGTACAGGGCGCCCATGCCGGTGCCGGCGATCAGCTTGGCGGCCAGCAGCCGGCCGCGCCCGCCGCTGAGCAGCACGGTCCGGGCGATCGCACCGGAGTTGTACTCCTTGGTGACGGACACGGCGCCGAACAGAGCGGAGAACAGCATCAGCATGAACCAGCAGCGGACCACCTGGTCGGTGGCCGCCTCGACGGTCTCCCGGCCCGCGGCGATGTCCGCGTCGGCCTGGGCGACGAAGCCGGTGCCGGCCAGGACGCCGAGGAACACGCCGATCAGGGCGAGGATCCACCAGGCCTTGCCGGTCCAGGCCTTGGACCACTCGGCGGCGATGACGTTACGCATGTGCGGCCTCCTTCGCCGGCTTGGTTCCGGTACCACCGGTGCTTCCGGTGTCCCCGGCGAGGGCGAAGAACCGGTCCTCGAGGCTGTACCGGCCCTGTTCGGTGAGCTCGTCGAGGGTGCCGCAGTAGCGCAGGCTCTGCTGCACGATCACGACGTCGTCCACGGTCTGTTCCACCTCGGCCAGCAGGTGGCTGGAGAGCAGAACGGTGCGGCCCTCGTCGGCGAGGGACCGCAGGAAGGTGCGGAGCCAGCGGATCCCGTCCGGGTCGAGACCGTTGGCGGGTTCGTCCAGCACCAGAAGTTCGGGGTCGGCGAGCAGCGCGCAGGCCAGGGCGTGCCGCTGCTTCATGCCGGTGGAGAAGCCCTTGTGCTTCTTGTCGGCGCGGTCGGCGAGGCCGACCCGCTCCAGTACCTCGTCCACCCGGCGGGCGGGGAGGCCGAGCATCTTGGCCCAGATCCTCAGATCGCGGCGGCCGGACACGCCCGGCATGGCGCCGATGCCGTCCATGGTGACGCCGATCCGGTGGGCCGCGTCGGGCAGTTCGGCGTAGGGGGTGCCGAAGACGGTGGCGCTGCCGGAGGTGGGCGCGGTGAGGCCCAGCAGCATGCGCAGGGAGGTCGTCTTGCCGGCGCCGTTGCGGCCGAGCAGACCCACGATCCGACCCGAGGGGACCTCGAAGGTGATGTCGTCGACGGCGGTGAATGCGCCGAAACGCTTGGTCAGACCGTCGAATTTCGCTACTGCGGTACTACTCATGCGTGCTCCGTGGCAACGTGGCAACGTACAAACGGCGGGACCCCGGGTCCCGGAAGGAAATGAGGCTTCCTTCCGGGACCCGGGACCTTGCTGTGCACCTGAGGATCAGGTGACGGCGACAGCGGTGGCCACGCTGCCGTAGATGGCGGAGGCGGCGACCGAGACGGTCACACCGTCCTTGAAGTTGGACCAGACGCCGGGGGCCTCCATGGCCTCCAGCTCCTGCATGCCCAGCTCCAGGGAGTCGATGGCGTCCTTCTCGAAGATGTCCTGCATGTTGTTCACCTCCTTCACGCGGTTCGTGGGGTCGATGGGGGGACGGTCATCAGGTCGCCGCGATGGCGGTGGCGACGATGCTGTACGTGACCGCACCGCTGATGCCCGCGCCGCTGATGTAGCCGCCGACGGACCACCAGCCCGGGGCCTCCATGGCCTCCAGCTCCTGCATGCCGAGCTCGAGCGCCTCGAAGTCCTGGTTCAGGTTCTCCTTCATGTGTGACACCTCCTTTCTTCGTTCTGACGTGTGTTTCGGTCATCCGCAGGCGGTGAGCGACAGCTCTCCGCGAGCGGAAGTCTTGGTGGGGACCGCCCGGTGCAGCAGGGCCTCGATGTCCGCGGCGCTCAGGCCGTCGAGCATCGGCAGCCCCGCGCCCCAGGCCCGTACGGAGCTCCGGGCGACCGCGGTGAGTTCCGCGGGGTCCGCGGCGATCTCCCGTATGACTCCCCAGGAGTCGATCAGGGCCGCGATGCCAGGACCGGGGTCCTCGGGCAGCGCCGCGTCCGGTACGGCCGTCCGCAGCAGCCGCCACAGCCGGTCCAGCCGGCGGGCCGAGCCGAGCCGGGTGTCGCCCGCGGCGATCGCGGACCACAGCGGCGGCAGCAGCGCGGCCACGGCCGTCATCTTCCGCAGGCCCAGCCCCGTCGACAGCTCGTTGGCGAGGTACCAGCCCCGGCCGGCGTACGGAGCCCGGCCCAGCAGCACCCAGCCCGCATGGCTGAGACCGCTGATCTTGGCGATCTCGGCGCGCAGCCCGGCGTCCGCGGAGCGGAGTCCGGCGCCGAGCCGGACCGCCCGGACCGCCAGCGCCTCGGCCAGTGCGTCCTCGGTGGGCAGGTCCCGGTGGTCGCCGATGTACTGGCCGGTGATCCGGAACAGCACCTCCAGCAGGCCCTCCGCGAGGAGTGCGTACGGCAGGGTGGCCGTGGCCTCCGGGTCGATCACCGCGGCGTCCGGCCGCAGCGAGCCGCCCATGACCAGCCGCTTGCCCTGCGGGTACTCCAGGCAGGCGACCGCGCTCAGTTCGGCCCCGGTGCCCAGGGTGGTGGGCACGGCGACCAGCCGCGGCCCGCGGTGCTCCGCCGGCGGCAGCAGGATCAGCCCGCACCGCTGCGGCACCCTGAGCCGGTCTTCGGTCCCCGGGTCCGCCGACAGCAGGACCGCCAGCTTGGCCTGGTCGAGCAGCGAGCCGCCGCCGACCGCGATCACCAGTTCCGTGTCCGCCAGTTGCCGGGCGAGCCCGGTGACGGCGGTCAGATCGCCGGAGCCGCCGATCACGACGGTCCGTGCGGTCCGGCCGGCACGCTCGATCTGCTCGCCGACCGAGGCGGCGATCGCCGCGCCGGCGATCCCCTCGTCCAGCAGCAGGGTGATGGAACGCTCCGTACGGGTGCCGAGCCATGCGGCGAGCTCGTCACCGCCGTACATCATCACCGTCGGGCAGTGCCAGCCGTTGCTCATGCGAGGGCCTTCTCCCCGGGCGTCCGGGCCGCCCGGTATACGGCCAGGCCGGTCCGGACGCAGTCCAGCAGTTCGGCCAGCTCGGCCTCGGTGTAGGTCAGGGCGGGGATCAGCTGGATGCCGTGGATTCCGGGGTGGACGATGGCGCCCGCCGCGCGGATCGCGGAGACCAGCGCGGGGACTTCGGCCTGGGGCAGGGGAGTGCCGTCGGCCGTGGTCACCCGGATGGAGCGGAAGCAGCCCGCACCGGTAGTCCCGGACACCGAAGGGTCCTCGGCGGTCAGCCGGGCCAGCTCGGTGTCCAGCCGCTCCGAGAGCCGCTGCCCGAGGGCCACGGCGTCCAGCCGGCGCATCTCCGCCAGGGTGGCGAGGATCGCGGCGCAGGTCACCGGCGTACCGGCCTGGGTCTCCCCGTGCGAAAGCAGCGCACCGGCCTCGTCGAAGGCGTCCGCCACCCGGTGGGAGACGATCACGGCCGCCGCGGCGGACGTGCCGTTGGTGAGGCCCTTGGAGCTGACCACCAGGTCGGGGGCGGCCGGCCAGCGCTGCGAGGCGAAGAAGCTGCCGGTCCGGCCGAAGCCGGTGGCCACCTCGTCGGCGACCAGCAGGAAGCCGTACTCCTCGCGCAGCCGCAGCAGTTCGGCCACGTACTCCTCGGTGAGCGCGACCGCACCCGAGCCGAGCACCGGCTCGACCACCACGGCGGCGATCTGGCCGCCCTGCCGGGTCAGCAGTGCGCCGATCTCGGCGGGGTCGTTCGCGGTGACGTGCCGGACCAGCCGCTGGTCCACGCCGTACAGCTGCTGGCCCAGGTTGTCGCCGGTCAGCGAGAAGCTGCCGTAGGTCAGGCCGTGGTAGCTGCCGCGCAGACCGACGACCACCTTGCGGCGGTCGTCGCCGCGCAGTGCGTGGTAGTGCCGGGCGAGCTTCATCACCAGGTCGTTGGCGGCGCCCCCGGAGGTCGAGAAGAGCACCCGCTTGTAGTCCTCGGGGCCGCTGACCTCGATCAGCGCCTCGGCGGCCCGCCGGGCATAGGTGTTCTCGTACCGGAAGGTGCTCAGGTAGGAGGCCTCGCGCAGGGCTTCGGCGGCGGCCTCGGCGATCGCCGTGTTGCCGTAGCCGATGTTCGTGTTCCACAGGCCGCTGGAACCGCAGAGCAGTTCGCTGCCGTCGGCATAGCGCACTCGGACGCCGTCCGCGGACACCGCGCAGAGGTCGTCGCGCCCCTGGTCTGCCGGGGCGAGCAGGGAGGCCCAGAGGGCGGTCATGCCGTGACACCTGCTTCCAGTAGTACGTCGTGGTGGCGCGAGCCGCCGGCCGGCAGCGGGTGCCGGGCCAGGACGGACAGGCCGGCCTGTTCGAGTTCGGTCGCCAGCCGGTCGGCGGGCAGCACTCCGACGGTGCTGGTGCACACCGTGACGGGGCCGCTGTCCGCGATCGGGGCGGGAAAGATGGTGACGGTCCGGGTTTCGGCGCCGGCCGGCCAGTACTCGTGCATCCGGTAGCCGGAGCCGCCGGCGCCGGTCACCTCGAACACGGCCTCGGCGTCCGTCTGGGCGCTGGGGTCGGAGATGTCGGCCGTGGAGAGCAGGAACCGGCCGCCGGGCGCGAGGTGTTCGCGCACCGCTGCGTACAGTCCGGCCCGTCCGGTCGCGTCGAGCAGCGAGATCGAGGTCGTGCCCAGCACGATCAGTTCGAACCGGCGGCCCAGCGCGAAGGAGCTCATGTCCCCGTGGACGGGGGTGCAGCGGTCGCGCAGCCGGGCCGGGGAGCCGGCGAGCCGCTCGGCGAGCAGGCCGAGCATGCCCTCCGACAGTTCCAGGGCGGTGACCGAGCGGCCCAGCGCGAGCAGGGGCAGGGTCAGCCGTCCGGAGCCGGCGGCGAGTTCGAGGATGTCCCCCGGAGTACGGCGGACCTGGGCGATCAGTTCGCGCACCTCGTGGGTGTCGCGGACCGAGAGGTCGTGGTAGACCGGGGAACCGGTCGGGTCGTACAGGTCGTGGAGCTCGGCCCGGTCGCCGAGCTCGGCGATCAGCCGGCCGGCGTCGCCGGGTACGGCGAGCGGAGTCAGTGCGAGGGCCATGGCCGCGGGCTCACTTCCCCGCGCCGAGCAGTTCGCCGGAGCGCAGGGAGACACCGGCGGCGGCGAAGGAGGATTCGACCCGCGCCAGGGCGTCACGGTCGGCGTGGGCTGCGGCGGCGTCGAGGGAGCCGTGCACCAGCAGGGCCTCGGCGAGTTCACCGGCGGACCGGTTGATCCGGAAGGTCCGGCCGGAGGCGTGCAGGTACGCGGCCTCGTCGGTCCACAGCAGCAGCGGCAGCTCGGCGTCGGTGAGGTCGGCGGGGCTGGTGGGTTCGCCGGCTTCGCTCGTGGGCGCCAGGCGTCCCCCGAAGCCGGAGACCCGTATCTCGCCCAGACCGCGGGCACGGAGTTCCCGTACGGCGTTCAGCGCGGCCAGGTACCGGCCCAGCCAGGGGCGTGCCGCGAGCTCGGCGGCCCGCTCCGGCTCCGGCAGCACCTCGCCGAGGGAGACCGGACAGGGCTGGTCGCTCGTGGAGTTGAGGTATTCCCAGGCGGCGTGGACGGTGGCGAAGGAGTCGCCGAGCGTACCGATCCGGCTGCCGCCGGGGGAGACCGACAGCTCGCCCTCCGGGCCGACCCACAGCCGGGTGGCGGGGCCGTCGCCGGCCGGGCCGCCGCCCAGGGCGGAGAGGTCGGCGAGCTGCACCGCGGGGTCGGTGACGAAGGAAGCGAACTCGCCCTCGGCGCGGGCCCGGTCGGCGTCGGCGAGGAAGGCTTCAAAGTCGGCCTCCTCGGTGATCCGGATCAGGGTGGCGCCGATCACCGACATGTAGGCGGAGGTGGCGTAGTCCTGGGACTGGAGGAAGAAGTCGTCGTCGATGGAGAGGTCGCCGCCGGGTTCGCTCAGCGAGCCCTCGTACCCGACGACCAGCGGCGTGCCCTCGGTCTCCGGCGCTCCGGGGGAGAGGATGACCGAGTGCGGGCCGACCAGGTCCGAGCCGAGCAGCTGCGCCAGGTGGTCCGCGTTCTCCAGGACCACCGTGGCGGCGCCTGTGCCTGCGGCCGGTTCCCCGGCACGGCCGGGCAGTGCCCGGCCCACACCCCAGGACATCAGGTGCCGCTTGGCCACGGACATACGGTTACCGCTACCGTTCATGATTTCCACCCCCCTTACTGATTACTGAGAAACTGCCGAAAGAATGGTCTTGAGATCGTCCATGACGGCGTTCTGGCCATGGACATTGAAGACACCGGTCAGGTTGAGAATGATTTCCTCGACCCCGGCCTTCGTATAGGCGTCGAGCTGTTCGACGACCCGGTCGATATCGCCGTGCACGAATGCACCGCCCTCGATCATTCTCTTCGCCGCTGCCGGGAGTTCCAGTCCGGAAATGTCGATTCCGGCCTGCCGCAGCATGTCGATGTAATGCGGTGCCTTCATATGCGTCGCATTGCTGGCGATGACCATGTCCGACGGTTCCCGGCCCGGCCGGTCCAGCGCCACCGGGACGATGGCCGTCAGCCGCGGAGTGCCGCGTCCGGCGGTGCCGGCGCCCTCCCGCATGGCCGGAAGCACCGTGCCCTCCAGGTAATTGGCGGGCGTCAGCCAGGTGATGGCGGCGTCGGCGACCTCGCCGGCCAGCCGGGCCATCCCCGGCCGCAGCACTCCCAGACCGAGATCGATCCGGGGCGCCACCGCCGGGCCCATCCCGGCGTGGCAGGAGAAGTACTCGCCCTTCATGTCCATGACCTGCCCGGAGAGCAGGCCCCGCATGATGGTCAGGTACTCGCGGGCCGCCGTCAGCGGACTGGCGTACGGCTCGCCCATCAGACCGCGCTGGAAGGACTTGCCCCCCGGCCCGAAGCCCGCGACCACCGATTCCCCGGTGGTCAGGGCCAGCGACCGGACCTGGTGGGCGGCCTCGTACGGATGCCGCAGGGGCATCAGCGTGACGCCGATACCGGTGGGGATCCGGAAGCCGGCACCGGCCGCGGAGGCGAATCCCTGGAAGGGCTCCACCAGCATGGCCTGTCCCTGCCACAGCCGGTGGGCATCGGTCCATTCCACCAGGGCTGCGTACGGCAGCAGCTGTTCCGGCCGGCGAGGCAGGAACGGCATGAGTACCGAATACGCGGTCATGTTCTCACTCCGTTTGCGTTTCCCGACCTCTCGGCCGGACAACAGCAAATCTACGGACCTGCCGAGGACTGCACACCCGCCACAAGGAGAGTCCTTTCCGGCCCCTCCCCCGTCCCGGGACGGGGGAGTTCGGTCCGGTGCAATACTCCGTCGCACCTGACCTTGGAAAGGTCGCGCTTGGAAAGGCCACACCACATGCCACCGCGCATCACCGTCATTTGCCCCACGTACAACCGCAGTAAGGCAATCCTTTCGACGCTGGAATCCGTGCGGGCGCAGCGCATGCGCGACTGGGAACTGCTGGTGGTGTCCGACGCGAGCGACGACGACACGGACGCCGTGGTCGCCGGGGCGGCTGCGCAGGACTCCCGGATCCGGCTGCTGCGCACCCGGCGGTTCGGCTCCCAGTCCGGTCCGACGAACATCGCCCTGGACGAGGCGCGCGGCGAGTTCATCGCCTACCTCGACCACGACGACCACTGGGAGCCCGGCCATCTCGCCGGGATGTGGGAGGCGTTCGAGGACGGGGCCCGCTGGGTGGCCACCCGGGCCCGGAAGATGACCGGGGCGGGCACGGTGACGAACACCGCCCACCCGCTCTCCCTGGTCTGGCACCCCGAAATCCAGCTGATGAGCCCGCTGTTCGAGAACTCGTGCGCCGGCCATGTGGCCGGGCTGGCCCAGCAGGTGGGCGGCTGGCGGGAGTCCCCGGTCGGGCTGGAGGACTGGGACCTGTGGCTGCGGTTCGCCGACGCGGGCGAGCGCTGCACCACCCTGCTGGACCGTACGGTCACCCTGCTCGACGACCCGCGCACTCGGACGCACAGCCTGGAGCGGCAGTTCAGCCAGGAGATCGCCCGGTTCGAGACCCCGCGGGAGGCCCGGGCCGCCTACCGGGCGCTCTCCGACGCCCGGCTCCGGGACCGCGAACTCGCCGCCACCCGCCTGGACCTGCTGGAGTGGTACGGCCGACTGGCCGAGCGCGGCGAACTGGTACTGCCCCGCGGCTGGCAGGGCGGCACGGGCGCGCTCGAGGCCGCTGTCGAGGACGCGCTGGCGGTCGGCGGCACCGTGTGGAAGGGCCTGGCGATCGTGGACCGGGAGACCCATGTGTCCCTGTGCGTACCGCTGTCGACCATGACCGCCGGGCACGCCGAGCGCTACACCCGCCACTTCCGGACCGCCATGCGGCACCAGATGGCCTTCCTGGAGGACGTGCTGCCGGCCGGGAGCGTGCTGCGGTGAGCGCCGGCGTCCCGTACTGGGTGGCCGAGGTCCGGGAGCGGATATGGACCCGCGCCGAACGGGTCCCGCTGGAGGCCCTGGCCGACTGGGACACCGATCCGGCGGCGGGCGCCCTCCGGCACCGCAGCGGGCGGTTCTTCTCCGTCGAGGGGCTCGGCGTACGGCTGCCCGGCCACCCGGTGCCGCACTGGCAGCAGCCCATCATCAACCAGCCGGAGACCGGCCTGCTGGGCCTGCTGACCGCCCGCTTCGACGGGGTGCCGCATGCCCTGATCCAGCTGAAACCGGAACCGGGCAACTGGGGTGGGCTCCAGCTCTCCCCGACCGTGCAGGCCACCCGCAGCAACTACACCGGCGTACACCGGGGCGCCCAAGTCCCTTACCTTGAACAGTTCTTGGGGGCGAGCCAGGAGCGGGTGGTGGCCGACCTCCGGCTGTCCGAGCACGGCTCCTGGTTCCTGGCCAAGCGCAACCGGAACATGGTTGTGGAGGCTGGGCCGGCCGGTCCGGCTGTGGCGGCGGAGCCGGCCCCCGGCTTCCGCTGGCTGTCCTTCGCCGAACTGCGCCGGCTGCTGGCTGTGGACGACCTGGTGAACATGGACACCCGGTCCGTGCTGGCCTGCCTGCCCGGCGGGACGGCGGAGCCGGGGCCCGCGGTGCACCGCACCGAGGAGATCCTCGGGTGGATCACCGGGGCCCGGTCCCGGGCGGGCCTGCGGGAGCGGCTGCCGCTGGACCGGCTGGCCGGCTGGCGGTGGGCCGACGGCCGGATCGGCCATGACAGCGGCCGGTTCTTCGAGGTGATCGGGGTCCGGGTGGAGGCCGCGGGCCGCGAGGTGGGCGGCTGGGACCAGCCGATGATCGCCCCCCGCCACACCGGGATCCTGGCCTTCCTGCTGACCCGCATCGACGGCGTCCCGCACGTGCTGGTGCAGTTGCGGGCGGAGGCCGGTGCGCCGGCCGGCCCGGAGCTCGCCCCGACCGTGCAGTGCACCCCGGAGAACTACGACCTGCTGCCGGCCGCCGCCCGGCCCGCCTTCCTGGCCGAGGTGCTGGGCGCGGCGCCGGACGCGGTCCGGTTCGACACGGTCCTCTCCGACGAGGGCGGACGCTTCCACCACTCGCGCAGCCGGCACATGATCGTCGAGCTCGATCCGGCCGCCGAGCGCCCGGAGCATCCGGACTACCGCTGGGTGACCCCCGGGCAGCTGCGGGAACTGCTGCACCTGGGCCCGTACGTGAACATGCAGACCCGTTCCCTGCTCGCCTGCCTGGACGCCGCATGCTGATCACTGTGCTCGGCGCGTCCGGGTTCATCGGATCGGCCGTGACCGCCGAACTCGCCCTCCATGGTGCCCGGTTGCGGACCGTATCCCGCCGTCCGGCCCTCGAGGTCCCGGGCGCGGAGCACCGTATCGCCGATGTCACCGAGCCCGGCCGCCTGGCCGAGGCCGTCGCCGGATCCGATGCGGTGATCCACCTGGTCGCCGAGCTGTCCGGGACCGGGACGGCGAACTGGCGGGCCGCCGGTGACGGCCCGGCCGCCCGCCTGATGGAAGATCTGGTCGGCGCGTTGGCCGACGGGCGCGCCGGGCGCGGTGGCACCGGCCGCCGCACCGAGGCCGGCCCGCGCGCCAAGGCCGACGGGGGCAGCGGTGCCGGCGGGCGCGCCGAGGACGGCCGGCCCGGCGCTGTCGGCTGCCACGGCGCTGCCGGCCGGCCCGGCGGGCCGCCGCCCGTGGTGCTGTTCGCCTCCACCGTCCCGCCGTGCGGGCCCGGCGCCCCGACCCCGTACGAGCGCGGGAAGCGGGCCGCCGAGCAGGTCCTGGAGCGGGCCACCGCGCGCGGTGCCGTCCGCGGGATCAGCCTGCGGCTGCCCACCGTCTACGGCCCGGCGACGACCGGCGCTGGCGCTGCCGACCGCGGAGTCGTCTCGGCCATGGCCCGGCGGGCCGCGGCCGGCGACCCGATCACCCTCTGGCACGACGGCACGGTCCGCCGCGACCTGCTGTACGTCCGGGACGCCGCCGCCGCCTTCGCCGCGGCGCTCGGCCACGCCGACGCCCTGGCCGGCACCCACTGGGACGTCGGCACCGGCGACAGCCTCCCGCTGGGCGAGGTCTTCCACGCCCTGGCCGGCGTGGTGGCCGCCCGGACCGGCCGGCCGCCGGTGCCGGTGCTCCGCGTCGAGGCGCCCCCGTACGCCGCCGCCGCCGACTTCCGGGACGTCACCGCCGACCCGGCCCCCTTCCGCACCGCCACCGGCTGGGCCCCGCGGGTCCCGCTGCCGGAAGGCCTCGCCCGTACCGCCGCCGCCCTGACCGGCGGCACCCCTGGAATCCCTGGAAACCCTGGAAAGGACGACCGCGCATGACCACCTACGTCTGGGACTACCTCCGGGAGTACGAGGCCGAACGCGAGGACATCCTCGACGCCGTCGAGACCGTGTTCTCCTCCGGGCAGCTCGTCCTCGGCGCGAGCGTGCAGGGTTTCGAGGCGGAGTTCGCCGCCTACCACGGTGCCGCGCACTGCGTGGGCGTGGACAACGGCACCAACGCGATCAAACTCGCCCTGCAGGCCCTCGGCATCGGCCCGGGTGACGAGGTGATCACCGTCTCCAACACGGCCGCGCCGACGGTGCTGGCCATCGACGCGGTCGGCGCCGTCCCCGTGTTCGTCGACGTCCGCGAGGAGGACTTCCTCATGGACACCGGCCGGATCGAGGCCGCGCTCACCGACCGGACCCGCTGCCTGCTGCCCGTCCACCTCTACGGGCAGTGCGTGGACATGGACGCCATCGGCCGGCTGGCCGCCGAGCACGGCCTGGCCGTCCTGGAGGACTGCGCCCAGGCCCATGGCGCCCGCCACCGCGGCCGGCCCGCGGGCACCATGGGCGATGCCGCCGCGTTCTCCTTCTACCCGACCAAGGTGCTGGGCGCGTACGGCGACGGCGGTGCGGTCCTCACCTCCGACCCGGAGATCGACCGGCGGCTGCGCCGGCTGCGCTACTACGGCATGGAGGAGCGGTACTACGTCGTCGAGACCCCCGGCCACAACAGCCGGCTCGACGAACTCCAGGCCGAGATCCTGCGCCGCAAGCTGGGCCGGCTGGACGCGTACGTGGCGGGCCGCCGGGCCGTCGCCCGCCGGTACGAGGAGGGCCTGGCCGGGACCGGCCTGGTGCTGCCGCGGACCGTGCCGGGCAACGAGCACGCGTACTACGTCTACGTGGTGCGGCACCCGCGCCGGGCGGAGATCATGGCGGCGCTGAAGGACCGCGGGATCTCCCTCAACATCAGCTACCCGTGGCCGGTGCACACCATGTCCGGCTTCGCGCACCTCGGCTACCGGACCGGCGCGCTGCCCGTGACGGAAGCCCTGGCCGGGGAGATCTTCTCGCTGCCGATGTACCCGTCGCTGCCGCCGGAGCTCCAGGACTACGTCATCGAGGCACTGCGCGAGGTTCTGGAGGTGCTCGCGTGAAGGCGCGCGAACTGGCGGTGCCCGGCGCAGTTGTGTTCACCCCGGAACTGCACCGGGACGACCGCGGGCTGTTCGTCTCCACCTACGAGGAGCGGGAGTTCCGCCCGCTCTTCCCGGTCCGGCAGGCCAGCCAGAGCGTCTCGCGGCGCGGGGTGGTCCGGGGCGTGCACTACACGGCAGTGTCCCCGGGCACGGAGAAGTACGTCCACTGCCCGCGCGGCGCGGCCCTGGACTTCGTGGTGGACCTGAGGGTGGGCTCCCCGGCCTTCGGCACCTGGGACTCGGTGCTGCTGGACGGGGAGAGCTTCCGCTCGGTGTACCTCCCGCCCGGGGTCGGGCACGCCTTCGTGGCCCTGGAAGACCACACCGTCATGTCCTACCTGCTGTCCACGGGCTACGTCGCCGAGCACGAGCTCGCCGTGTCCGTGCTGGATCCGGCGCTCGGGCTGCCGATCCCCGCAGACCTCACCCCGGTCCTCTCGGACCGGGACCGGCGGGCGGTCACCCTCGCCCAAGCGGCCGACCGCGGCCTGCTCCCCACCTACATCCCCGCCCCCGTACCCGCGATCCTTCAGGAGACCCGATGACCACCACCGCTCGCTGCCGTGTCTGCGCCGGACCGCTGACCGAGTTCCTCGATCTGGGCGCCCAGCCCAATTCCGATGCCTTCCCGCGTCCCGGCGAGACGGACGGGGAGTTCTTCTTCCGGCTGGCGGTGGGCCTGTGCGGGGAGTGCACGATGGTGCAGCTGATGGAGGAGGTCCCGCGGGAGCGGATGTTCCACGAGGACTACCCGTACCACTCCTCCGGTTCGACGGTGATGCGCGGGCACTTCGAGGACACGGCGCGGCAGCTGCTGGCCGACCACGCAGCCGGCCCGGACGCCTTCGTGGTGGAACTCGGCTGCAACGACGGGGTGATGCTGGCGACCGTGGCCGCAGCCGGGGTCCGGCACTTGGGCGTCGACCCGTCGGCGGGGGTGGCGGACCGGGCGCGGGAGAAGGGCGTCCGGGTCCGGACGGCCTTCTTCGAGGAGTCCACGGCCCGCGAGATCGCCGCCGAGGAGGGCCGGGCGGACGTGGTCTACGCGGCCAACACCCTGTGCCACATCCCCTACCTGGAGTCGGTCTTCCGCGGGCTGGACGCGCTGCTGAAGCCGACGGGGGTGTTCGTCTTCGAGGACCCGTACCTGGGCGAGATCGTGGAGCGCACCTCCTTCGACCAGATCTACGACGAGCACTTCTACTTCTTCACGGCCCGCTCGGTACGCAACCTGGCCCGCCGGCACGGCTTCGAGCTGGTGGACGTGGTCCGGCTGCCGGTGCACGGCGGCGAGGTCCGCTACACCCTGGCCCGCCAGGGCGCCCAGGTCCCGTCGGCGGCGGTGGCCGCGCTGCTGGCGGAGGAGGAGGCGGCGGCACTGGCCGAGCCGGCCACCCTGGAGCGGTTCGCGGCCGGGGTGCGGCGGACCCGTGAGGAGCTGACGGAGCTGTTGGGCCGGCTGCGGGCGGAGGGCCGCCGGGTGGTGGCGTACGGGGCGACGGCGAAGAGTGCGACGGTCGCCAACTACTGCGGCATCGGCCCGGAGCTGATCGAGTTCGTCTGCGACACCACCCCGGCCAAGCAGGGCCGCCTCACTCCGGGTTCCCACATCCCGGTCCGCCCGGCGGAGTCCTTCGCCGCCCCGTACCCGGACTACGCGCTGCTGTTCGCGTGGAACCACGCGGAGGAAATCATGGCGAAGGAACAGGAGTTCCGCACGGCCGGCGGCCGGTGGATCCTCTACACCCCGCAGGTCCAGGTCCTCTAGGCCTCGGGGGCGGTGAAGAACCGGTCCAGGTGGTAGCGGAGCACATCGAGGGCGGCGGCCGGTGTCCGCTGCCCCACCAGGATGCTGGTGCCCATGGTCGCGGTCATGGCGAGCAGGCTGATCGCCTCGGTGCGCGCGTCCGCCGCGGGATCGGCCAGCCCGGCCTCCTGGGCCTGCCGGAGCAGGCCGGCCAGGGCGTCCTCCGCCGCATCGGGGTTGTCGATGAACGGCTGGGCGGCCAGCGCCTCGTCGGTCACGGACAGGACGGCGTACGAGGAGTAGAGGAGGTGGAAGGTGCGGCTCTCCTCGTCGGTGGGGAGGGACGAGCCGAGCAGCGCCTCGGCGGTTGCGCGCGGGCCGGGGGCCGGGCCGGCGGCGCTCAGGCGGGCGCCGACGCGGGCGGTGAAGCGGTCGGTGAGGTGCTGGAGCCCGTAGAGGAGCAGCTTCTCCTTGGTCTGGAAGTAGTACTGCACGAGCCGGAGCGAGACGCCCGCCTCGGCGGCGACATCGCGCATCCCGACCGCGTGCAGTCCGCGCCGCCCGGCGACCCGGACAAGCGCCTCGGCGATCTGGGCGCGCCGCTCCTCGTGATCCACAAGCTTGGGCATGTCCCTCCACACTCTCCCTCCGCCCCCCGGATTCTTCATGATACCGCCGTACCACCATCATGATACGGTCGTACCACAAAGAACGGATGCTCATTCCGGAGGTGCCCCGTGCCCGAGAACACGCCCCGATCTCGCCCGCGCCGCGACATCGGCCGCTACGTCAACGACACCCTGCGCGACCGGTACTTCGCCGCCTGCGACGTGCTCTACGCGATGGGCGCGCCCATCCGCTCCGAGACGGACGTGGAGACGAGCTTCGGCACCACGCACGTCTACCGCTACGGCCCCACGGACCCCGCCGCCGAGTCCCGCACGCCGGTCGTCCTGATCCACGGTTCGGGCGGCTGCTCCGCCCAGTGGTACCCCAACACCCACGCGCTCAGCGCCGATCGCCCCGTGTACGCGCTCGACACCCCCGGCGACCCCGGCCGCAGCATCCACCGCGAACCGATGTGGCAGCCCGAGCGGGCCGCCCAGTGGATGGACGAGGCGCTCGAGGCCCTCGGCCTCGACCGGGTGCACCTGGTCGGCTCCTCCTACGGCGGCTGGCTGGTACTCAACCAGGCACACCGGCGCCCCGGCCGGCTCGCCTCGGTCACCCTGCTCGACCCCGGTGGCCTGGAGAAGGTCGGCCTGCGCTTCTTCGTCTGGATCTTCGCGAGCCTCTTCGCCACCTTCGCCCCCAAGGCGCTGCGCCCGCGCCTCGCCGCCTGGCTGGAGCAGCCGGTCCTGGTCGTTCCCGAGCTGCGTACGTGGATCCAGGCGGGGGTCAGGGCCTTCCGGATCCGCCGCCCCGCGCCCCTGCCCCTGGCCGAGGACGAGCTGCGCTCCATCCGCACCCCGCTCTACCTGGTCATGGGCAAGCGCAGCCTGCTCGTGCACCCGAAGCGGCAGCTGGAGCGGGTGCCGCGGCTGATCCCGGGGGCCCGCGCCGAGATCGTCGCCGCAACGGGCCACGGCCCGCAGCTCGACCACCCCGAGCTGGTCAACGCCCGCATGCTGAGCTTCATGGAGGACACCGACACCCTCGACCCGGCCAAGGCTTAGAGCATGTCTCCTTGATCCGCCATGGGCATTGGAGTGAACGTCCGTTTCCAGTCTCGTCCGCGCATGGTTGAACCAGCCGACGCGCGGATCGACCAGCGCGTCCTTCCGATGATTCTTAGGGGAGTCATGCGCATTCGTTCTGCTGTCACCGCGTCCGTCCTCGCCGCCGGCATCCTGTTCGGCGGCGCCGGTGCCGCTCTGGCGGACGGCGTCGAGATCGACGACTTCGCCGGTGGCCACAAGGCTCACTCGTCGAAGTGCACCTCCTTCGCAGCGGTGCCCCACAACCTCCCGTCCTTCGCCGGCCCGGTCTACAGCTCCTCCTGCCTCGAGGAAGGCGAGAAGGAGTGGGTGCAGGGCTCCCACCTGGGCGCCTGACCCGGAACGGTCCCGCGGGGGCGGACCGACTGCAACGTCGGTCCGCCCCCTGCGGCGTTCCCGCTCGGATGCAGGACGAATCCTTGGGGGTCACGGCACTCTAGTAGGGCAGCAGGGTGCGGACATGCTCCAGGAGGTCCAGGGCCATGGGGGCGAGCCGGGCGGCATAGTCCCAGCCTTCCGGGGCGCCCAGATCCGGCGGATCCTCCGTGGCGGCGGCATCCCAGGCGGCGATGCTCTTGGCCGTGGCGGCCGGCAGCTCGTCCAGGTCCCGGAGCCGGCGAGCGAGGATGCCGCCGGTCGCGTGGACGCCCCTCGCGGTGGCGCCGCCGATGAGATGGTCGGTGGCCCGGGCGGGCGTGGGGTTCATGGACCGGCGGAGATCCCTGTCCATGCGGTCGAGTTCGTCGGCGAGGATCTGCCGGACCACCGCCTCGACGTCATCGGCCGGCAGGGGAGGGCACGGCCCCCGGTGCACGTGCCGGTCCGGCCGGGCTCCGGATGCCGAGTGGGTGGGGAGCGTCTCGCATACGACGCTGCGGATCGTCTGGTTGCAGCGCGCACAGATCCGGACGGCGGTCACGCGGCGGCCACGATGTTGTCGGGGGAGGTCGTCCACTCGATCCCGTTGTCGCCGCGGATCCACGCGAGCTTCACAACGCGGCGCTGACCGCCGGGACGTCCGGCGACTGCCTCCCGGACCACGGCGGTGAGGATGCCCGACTGGCCCGACGCAATGTCGGTTACGCGTTGGCTCAGAAGCGCATGTTCGAGCTCGCAATACGGGTCTACGGGGGTGTCCATGCCGGTGCTCCCTGCGCTTGTCAGCGGATGGTGAGACCAGGGTGGGGGCACAACAAGGCCCCGACTATCCGGAGTTTCGGATAGTCGGGGCCAAGTGTTCGCTCAGTGTGATGCGCCCAGCCAGGAGCCGTAGGACAGGAAAGAGTCCGGGAGCCGGCGGCGCGCCGCCTCAAGCCCGGCATACGTCTCGCGGACAGTCTGGTGATACCGAGCCTGCTGTGGCGCGGCCTTCCGCGCACGCAACAGGTTTTGGAACGAAGCGTCGAAGTCCCCCGTCCACATCTGTGCCCGGGCAAGCTCGGCGTAGTGGTGCGATCTACGGGACTTCGGCCAGTCCGCCGGGACACTCACCCCCCGTCCGGTCTGAGCGGCCTCCCCGTACTCGTCCAGCTCGGCCAGCACGCTGACCCGGTGCACCTTGACGTTCGTCGGGCCGAATGCCAGGTGGTGCACGGTGACCGCCTCGCCCGTCGTGCCGGCGATCCGCTCGGCCTCCACGAGATGCCCCTCCGCGAGACCGGCGTTCTTCGACCGGCCGGCCATCACCGCAGCGCCGAGGTGCAGCTGCCCGGTGACGACCTCCCGCTCCCGGGACGGGTCGGCCTGCTCCAGCGTTCGGAGGCCGAGCGCGACGAGCCGCTCCCCGGTCCGGTACTCGCCGTCGCGGAGGTAGGTGAGCGCGCGCATGTACCGGTACATGCCGCCGAACACGGCGTCGGAACCGCGCTCAGCCGCCCAGTCCATGCGGGCCAGGGCCAGCGCAGCAAGGTCGAAGTAGCCCAGCTTCGACGCGACGTCGTAGGCGGTCCGGTACAGGCTGGCCAGCAGCAGCCACCCGTCCCGGCCGGGCGCCAGGTGCGCGGCTGTAGTGGACTCCTGCATCAGCGCAGGCAGTTGGCCGGCCACCTGCTTGATCTCGCCTGCGCGGACAGCCACGAGCAGGGCCTCGGCATCGTCGGCGAGGAGCTGGTGCGCCCGCGGGGTGACCTCGGGGTCCGCGCCCAGGTCGTAGACGTCCAGCGCCTCGCGGATGGGCCGGATCAGGACGTCCAGCTCGTCCGCACGAAGCTCGGTGACGTATGGCTGGCCGGTGACCGTGGCGACATCGACACGGAGGGCACGGGCGAGGCAGCCGATGACGTACGGCGTGGCAGCGGTGACGCCTTGTTCGACCTTTGTGAGGGTGCTGTAGGGGACCGTTGAAAGGTCGGCCAACGCCCTTTGGGTGAGGTGGCGTTCGAGGCGCAGCCGCTTGATGCGTGTGCCGGTGTGGTCATGAGGGAGAGCATGCATACTGACTCCAGTTCTGACTCGACACCAGAACAGTAGCTGGACGCGACCAGCCGCCGGTGCCGCGCTTGGACGCACCTTGGGGACCTGCCAGGGCGGTGGAGCAGCAGGTGCGGGCGCTGCGGGAAGTGCTGGCGCTGCCCGCGGGCGAGAGGGGCAGCCGTGCTGATCGAGCAGGCGACCGAGGCGGACGTTGAGGTGATCTCCGAGATGCTCGGAGAGATCGAGGCGTACTACGGCGGAGACCCCGTACCCGGCAACCCCGCCCGGATTCGGACGGCCCTGTTCGGCGCCCGGCCGGCGGCCACCGTGCTGCTTGCCCGTGACGGTGAGCAGGTGGTCGGCCTCGCGAGCTACACGTTCCTGTGGCCGGCCGCCGGCGCGGACAGCAGCCTGTACCTGAAGGAGCTGTTCGTACGCGAGACCGCGCGACGTCAAGGTGTGGCAGGCGCGTTGATGCGAGCACTCCGGGCAGTCGCCGACAAGGCCGGATGTTCGCGCGTGGAGTGGACGGCGGACCGCGCCAACCCGGCTGCGCTTGCCTTCTACGAGGCGCTCGGCGCCGTCCCTCAGGACGGGAAGGTCTTCTACCGGGCGGAGAGCTAGTCTTCTGAGTCGGGAATTCTGTTCAGATATGAGGCGAGGCGTTCGAGGATCTCGTCCGCGGTCCTGGTCCAGACGTAGGGCCTGGGGTCGG
>NZ_JBEOXT010000043.1:0-65965 GCF_040296685.1 Streptomyces sp. NPDC002054 | reverse complement strand
CCGGGCCCCCCGGGGACCCCGCGCTGGGCGCCGGCGGCCGCCGCCCCCCCGCGCGGTTCCGGGGGCGGTGGGAGCGGACGGGGTCAGTGCTTGCGGGTGGGGCCTGCGGTGCTGGCGTTGCGACGGTGGACCGCGTACGCCGTACCGGCCACCGCGGCCAGGACGAGCACGGCACCTGCGCCGATCTCGGCGGGGTCCAGGCCGGCCACGCTGCCGCCGACCCCGCCGCGCACCCCGAGGGTGGCTGCTGGGGTGGTGCCGGCGGCGGCCCTGGTGGTGCGCGTGGTGTCGGTGGTGCCGGTGGTGGGCGTCGTTCGCGTTGGCTCCGTCGGTCCCGTCGTTTCCTTGGCGCCCGTGGTGGTGCGGGGCAGGGCGTTCGCGGCGGGCCGGTCGGTGGCGGTGGACTGGGCGGTGGGCATGCTGACGCCACCGGCAATGGTGAGGTCCGCGGATCCGGTCTCGCCGTTGCAGGTGAAGGCGACGGAATATTGCGCTCCGCGGCGGGCGTCCCGGTCGATGGTGACGCGTACGGTCTGGCCGCGCGGGATGCTCACGGAGTCGAAGACCCCGGAGGAGACGGTGGCGAAGGCGGCGTCGCAGGCGGTGACCGAAAGTTCCGTGGTGCCGCCCGGTTCGACCGTGGAGGGGATGATGGCGAAGCCGAACGTGACCTTGCGCGCGGCGGGCGGCCCTCCGGCGGGATCGGTGTCCGGGCCGGTGGCGGAAGTGCTCAGGACGAGTACGGCGCCCGCGGCGGCCGTGGCGCCGGCGGCGAGCAGGGCTGTGGCGGAGCTGCGTATCGCGCCCATGTTGTCTCCGGATCCCCGAGGGGCAGCTGCGGAATGGTTTCCGCACGTGGGGGGTCGTGCACCTCGATGTCCGCCACGCTAGGTGGGTCCATCGGCACCCGCGATCAGGACCGGGCGAATGGGGCATTGTTGTCCGCCGAACCGGGGACGCGGAGCCCGGCCACCGTTTGGGCGGGGGCCGGGCGGGTGCGCACGAGGGAGGTCAGCCGCCCAGTTCCAGATGCGGGAACTGCTGGAGGAAGGGTTCGGCGGTCGCCGCGATGCCGCGGCTGAACGGGGCGTCGAAGTCCCAGATGAGGAAGAGCAGGAAGGCGATCAGCGCACTGAACAGGCCGGCCAGCACGAGCTCCCGGAAGGAGCGCCGGATCTGCAGAGCGAAGATCATGCCGACCGTGACCAGGGCCCCGATGATCAGCCCGAACCACACCACCCCGGGCATGGTGGCCCCGGCGCTCTGGGCCCGGCCGCTGCGTGCGTCGTCGGCGGCTGCGACCTGGTCGACCAGTGGCTGGTAGGCCTGTCCCTCGTGGTCGGTCTGCGGCTGGTAGTCGGTGACATCACGGCGGATACGTTCCAGCAGTTCGGTGCCCTTGTCGGTGATCCGGCCCGAGTCGGCCATCTCCTTCCATTCGGTTCCGACCACGTACGTCACGTAGGCGTCGACATCGGAGCGGATCTTCGCCCGCACCTCCGCCGGGTAGACCTGGGAGCGGATGCTGACCTCGTGCAGGGCCTGGGCCTCCTGGCGCACGTATTCCTGGGCGCCGCCCCGGGCCTCCCAGACGCCGGCGATGGCCAGGCCGAGGACGATCGCGTAGATCACGCCGATCATCATCGTCATGTACTCGATGACGTCCGGGGTTTCGTTGGGATCGTCGTCTTCGCCGATCCGCCGGTGGTTGAAGAACGCGATGGACAGGACCACGGCGCAGGCCGCGGCCATCGCGATCGACAGGACGAGCCATTCCGACAACTGAACTCCAAGAGGGCACGCAGGGAACGCAGAAGACGCCAAGGACGCAGAAGACGCAGGAGACGCGGGGAAGTCAGCGCGGGCGCAGCGCGACGATCGCGAACACCGCGGGCGCGGTGACCAACAGCGTGAAGGTCACCGGGGAAATCCGGTGCTCCACAGGCTTCTTGCGGGCCAGAGGGCGGTACGCCGGCCGGGCCACGGCCGCGGCCACGGGTGCAGGTGCGGGCGGTGGGAGCGCCACCGGCGGCGGGGTCGCCCGGTGCCGGGGCGGCGCGGGCCGCGGTGGCGGCGGGGGCGCGGGTGCCCGGTACGCCGGGGTCGGCCTGGGGGCCGGCGCGGGCGGCGGCGGAGGCTCCGGGGCAGGTTTCGGCGGGGGCTTCGGCGCGGGCTTGGGCGGTGGTGGGGGAGTGGGCTTCGGCGGCGGGGTGGGCGTGGGCTTCGGGGTCGGGGTCGGAGTGGGCTTGGGGGTTGGGGTCGGGGTGGGTTCCGGGGTCGGGGTGGGGCAGGGTGGTGGTGGCGGGGGAGGGCAGTGGGGGCGGCCGTGGTGCCCGCCGTGGTGGCCACCGTGATGTCCGCCACCATGGCCGTGTCCGTGCCCTCCGCCGCGGCCACCGTTTCCGGCGATCGCGACCACGGTGAGGGCCGTCCCGCCGGTCCCGGATTCGACGCTCGCGTAGGCACAGCTATCGGCCACGGCGGGCACCGTGGACAGCGCCGCCCACAGCAGGACTGCGACCCCCGGCAGATGCCTGGTCAAGGCTCTCTTCACCCGGCGAGCATGGGCCAGGACGCCGCCGCGCACGCCCGGAGCGGGCGGGGTTCGCCTGAACGGGCGGAGATCGGACCGTAGAGGTTTGAGCCAGCGATCGATCGCGCATCATCCTTCACCTTCCATTTCCCAAAAGGGATTTGTCGGTTTCGATCAATCCTTGCTGGGGTGGATCCTCGGGGGGCGCGAGGCGCTTTGGTGTGTGACGAAGAACGGACCGCCAATTTCCGCTTTTGCTCGCCCTGTTGGGCAATGATCAGTACATTCGGCTCGGACAGCAGTCCGACCCACCTGGACCAGACCATCGACGACATCCTGGAGGCCCCGATGGAGCGCCCCGCCTGGGCCCCGGCAGGTATCGACATATCGGTGCCGAGTGTGTCCCGCATCTACGATTACTACCTGGGCGGATCGCACAATTTCGAGGTCGACCGTCAGGCGGCCCGCCGGGCCATGGAATTCATGCCGGGCCTGCCCAAGATCATGCAGGCCAACCGGGCATTCATGCGCCGGGCCGTACGGCACGCGGTCGCCGAGGGCATCACCCAGTTCCTGGACATCGGCTCCGGCATCCCCACCTTCGGCAATGTCCACGAGGTGGCTCAGGCCGCCAGCCCCGAGGCGCGGGTCGTCTACGTCGACCACGACCCGGTGGCCGTCGCCCACAGCCAGGCCGTCCTCGCCGGAGACGACCGGTCCGCCATCGCCGCGGCCGATCTCCGCAAACCGCGGGAGATCCTGAACAGCCCCGAGGTCACCGGCCTGCTGGACCTGGACCGGCCCGTCGCCCTCCTGCTGGTCGCCGTCCTGCACTTCCTGGAAGACGCGGACGAGCCGTACGCGGCTGTCGCCGAACTGCGCGAGGCGCTCGCCCCCGGCAGCCTGCTCGTCCTCACCCACGCCTCCTACGAGGGCATCCCGCTCACCCAGGAGGTGGCCGGCGGGGTCGTGACCGTGTACAAGGACATCCGCAACCCGCTCGTCATGCGCACCGGCACCGAAATCAGCGGTTTCTTCGACGGGTTCGAGCTCCTGGAGCCGGGTCTGGTGCCGATGCCCAACTGGCGCCCGGACGGCCCGGCGGACGGCGGGCCGCAGGAAGAGGACGCGTACGCGTTCTCGGGCTTCGGCGGCGTGGGACGCAAGGCGTGAGAGTTCCGGCGCAGACCTCGGGCACGGTGCAGGCAGCCGCTCCCGTTCCCGGCGGCTCCGAGGACCGCATCGGACGGTTCGCCACCATCTGGAGCAGGGCCATCTTCCCGGTCACGGCCACCTCGCTGACCCGGCCCGAGTTCGAGCAGCACCTCCTGCCGCTCGCCCGCACCCTCGCCGAGGCCCTGCACGCCCGCCCCTTCGAACCGGCCGTCGGCCAGCGGATCGGCGCCGAACTGGTCGCCGTCCACTGCACCGACCCGGAAGCGCTGGCCGGCACCCTCGGCGTGGTCGAGGCCTATCTGGTCCTGTACTGCGGGCCGGAGGGCGCCGGCGCCGAGACCGCCGAGGAGTACCGGGCCCGCTGCGCCCGCCTCCAGCACGGGATCGCAGCCGGCTTCGCCCGGGCCCTGCGCGAGCGCACCCTCAGCGAGCAGGAGGCCATCGCCCGCTCCGCGATGACCGCCCGTACCGACGCCCAGCAGGCCCTGCACGCCAGCGAGGCCCGCTTCCGCGCGGTCTTCGAGGGCGCGGCCATCGGCATCGGCATCGCCGACCTCGAAGGCAACGTCCTGGAGGTCAACGACACCCTGCTGCGGATGTTCGGCGGCCTGGAAGGCCATGTCCGGGGGCGCAACGTCAGCGAGTGGGGACACCCCGACGACGCCCCGCACATCTGGAAGTTGTACGGCGAACTGGTCCGCGGCGAGCGCGAGCACTACCGGGTCGAGAAGCCCTACTACCGGCACGACGGCACCGTGCTCTGGACCAATCTGACGGTCTCCCTGCTGCGCGACGCCGAGGGACGTCCGCAGTACCAGCTGGCCCTGATGGAGGACACCACCGAGCGGCGCCTGCTGAACCTCCGCCTCCGCTACGAGGCCACCCACGACGCGCTCACCGGCCTGCCCAACCGGACCCTGTTCTTCGAGCGGCTGGAGAAGGCCCTGGCCGCCGCCGAGGGCACCCACTTCGCCCTCTGCTATCTGGACCTCGACGGGTTCAAGGCGGTCAACGACAGCCTCGGCCACTCGGCGGGGGACCGGCTGCTGGTGGAGGTCGCGGACCGGCTGCAGAGCTGCGCCACCGGCCCCGGCGAGGTGGTGGCCCGCCTGGGCGGCGACGAGTTCGTCGCCCTGACCACCGGCCCGGGCTCCGAACGGAAGGTCACCGACCTCGCCGTCCGCATCCTGTCCTCGCTCTCCACCCCGATCCGGCTGGAGGGCCGGGAGCTGACCGTCCGCGGCAGCATCGGCATCGTCGAGGGCATGGCGGGCGAGCGCACCCCGGCCGAGGTGCTGCGCAGCGCCGACATCACCATGTACCGGGCCAAGGCGGCGGGCGGCAACCGCTTCGAATTCGCCGACGAGGAGGCGGACGCCCGGGCCATCACCCGCCACGGCCTGACGAACGCCCTGCCGGCCGCCCTGGAGCGGGGCGAGTTCTTCATCGAGTACCAGCCGCTGGTGCACCTGCACGACGGCAGCGTGCACGGCGCGGAGGCCCTGGTCCGCTGGTCGCACCCGCAGTACGGGGTGCTCGGCCCGGACCGCTTCATCCCGCTCGCCGAACGGACCGGGCTGATCGTCCCGCTGGGCCGCTGGGTATTGGAGGAGGCAGTCCGCCAGGCCCGCAGCTGGCAGCGCGAGCACGGCGGTCCCCTGCGGATCAACGTCAACCTCTCGCCCACCCAGCTCCACCACCCCGGCCTGGTGGCCGACACGGTGGCCGTGCTGGAGAACTCCGGCCTGGCTCCCGGCGCGCTCTGCCTGGAGGTCACCGAATCCGCCCTGATAGGCGCGGACGACGAACTCCTCGAACCGCTGCGCCGGCTCGCTGCGTTGGGCGTGGACATCGCCCTCGACGATTTCGGCACCGGCTATTCGAACCTGGCCAATCTGCGCCGCCTGCCGGTGAGCGTGCTCAAGCTGGACCGCTCCTTCACCCAGAGCATGCAGCGGCTGCCGGCCGATCCCGTGGACGTGAAGATCGTGGAGGGCATCGTCGCCCTGGCCCACAGCCTCTCGCTGGCCGTCACCGTCGAGGGGGTCGAGACCGGCGCCCAGGCCGCCCAGCTCCGCGCCCTCGGCTGCGACACCGCCCAGGGCTGGTACTACGCCCGCCCGGGCTCCGCGGACCGCATCCACGCCCTGTCCCTCTCGGACGCCGTCCCCCTCGTCTGACCACCCGGCACGTCCGATCACCCCCCTGCCGGTCGTCGATGCGGTCATCCCAGCCCCGCCTCCGTCCCGATGCCGGGGGTGCGGACCGCCTCCAGGACCCGCTGCAGACGGCTGGTGGTGTCGGCCAGCAGATGGGCGGCGGCCGGCAGCCGCGCCGCCTCGTACGCCTCGAGCGGTGTCTCCCCGCTCAATGCGCGGGCCAGGGCCGCGGCGTCCTGGATGCCGGTGTTCATGCCGAGGCCTCCGGCTATCGGATGGACATGTGCCGCATCGCCGGCCAGGAAGGCCCGGCCCCGGCGCATCCGCTCGGCCATCCGGACATTGACCCGCCAGGTCGAGAGCCAGCTGGGATCGACCGGCCGGATGCCGGGCATCCGCGCGTGCCGCTCGAACAGGCGCTGGAAACCCTCCGCCGAGGGCGGCAACGGGCGCCCCTCCGCGTCGCGTTCCGGCGAGGCCTGCAACTGGAAGATCTCCGTCTGCGGTATCGGGCAGAGCATCATGGCCGCTCCGTCCGAGGTGAACCACTGGTGCCAGACATCGCGGCCGAGCCCCGGCGCCCGGACATCGCCGACCACCATGAGCCCTTCGTCTTCGGTGTGCCCTTCGAAGGCGATCCCGAGCAGGCGGCGGACCGGACTGCCGCCGCCGTCGCAGCCGGCCAGATGGCGGGCGCGCACCGTCCGGCCGTCCTCCAGGGTCGCGCTCACCCCGTCCGCGTCCTGCGTGATCGAGACGACCCGGGCGCCGTACTCGACCGCCGTGCCCAGCTCGGCCAGCCGCTCGCGCAGCACCTCCTCGATCTGCCACTGACCGATGGACAAGGTGCCCTCGACCGCGGTGTCGGCGATGTGTGCTCCGTCGAAGTACTTCCGGAAGACCAGGTCCTGATGGCCGATGGATGTGATGGCCGCGGTGATGCCCAGCTCCGCGAACACCGCCAGTCCGCCGGCGTTGAGCGTCTTGCCGCGCGACTCCCGGTGCGGTGCGTACCGCCGGTCGACGATCCGCACCCCGATGCCGCGCCGGGCCAGCTCGCAGCCGAGCGTCAGGCCGGTCGGACCGGCGCCCACGATCAGAACGTCCGTCATGGCAGTTCCCCCTCGTCTCTCACTCGATGACTCGATGACTCGATGACTCAAGGAAAGCCCCTCCGAGCCGAAAATGCAACCCGGTAACGAAATTTTTTGAGGAACAAAATTAACCCGGTCACGCTCCTGTGCTAGCCTCGGACGCATGGAGACCACCACCCCCGGGCTGCGGGAGACCAAGAAAATGCGCACCCGCCGTCATCTGGCGGCCACCGCGCTGGAGCTGTTCCTCGAGCGCGGCTTCGAGGCCGTCTCGGTGGCGGACGTCGCCGTCGCGGCGGAGGTCTCCAAGCCGACCCTCTTCCGCTACTTCCCGACCAAGGAGGACCTGCTCCTGGACCGGTTCGCCGACCACCAGGACGAGGCCGCCCGCATCGTCCGCGACCGCCCCGAGGGCGTCGACCCCGTCCAGGCCCTGCACCGGCACTTCCTCGAGGCCCTCGGCAACCGCGATCCGATCACCGGCCTGAACGACATTCCGGACGTCATCTCCTTCCAGCGCCTCGTGTACTCCTCGCCGGGCCTGGCCTCCCGCCTCACGCACTACACCGCTCGCGAGGTCGAACTCCTCGCCGAGGTCCTGCAGGCCGAGTACGACAACCCCTTCGCCGCCCGGCTCGCGGCCTGCCACATGGTGACGACCCGGCAGGAGCTCGGCAGGCAGAACTTTCGCCGGATAGCCGCCGGCCGCAGCGCCGACGAATGCCACCCCGAGGCGGTCGCCGACGCCGACCGGGCCTTCGGGATGCTCGCCGACGGGCTGTGACCGGGGCTGCGGGGGCGTTCACCCGGTCGCCGTGCGGGGGTGCGCAGCCGCACCTAGCCTGATACGGGGGCGCTGTCCTCGTCTGGCAGGAGGCTGCCGTGAGCCATACGCATCCGCAGAAGAGTCGTCTCACGGTGTCGGTGTGCCGCAGGGCGTGCGTGGGGCTCGCCGCGGCAGGGCTGTTGGCCGTACCAGTGGCCGTACCGGTGTCCGGTGCTGCCACGTACGCCGCGCAGCCCACCCCGCAGCCGACCGCCACCGCGCAGCCCTCTCCCGCCGGCGACTTCCCGGTGCTCGACGACGCGGTGAAGGCCAAGCTGGACGCGGCGGTCCGGGACGTGATGAAGAAGGCCGCGGTCCCCGGCGTCGTCGTGGGGCTCTGGGCCCCCGGCAAGGGCGCGTATGTACGGGCCTTCGGCGTGGCCGACAAGCTCACCGGCGCGCCGATGACGCCGAACGTGTACCAGCGGATCGGCAGCGAGACCAAGATGTTCACCGTGACGGCCCTGCTCCAGCTCGCCGAGCAGGGCAAGGTCGGCCTGGACGACCCCATAGGCAAGTACATTGCCGACGTTCCCAACGGGGACCGGGTCACCCTGCGACAACTGGCGGGCATGCGCAGCGGACTGCTCAGCTACACCCAGACCGACTCCTTCTTCAAGGCGCTGACCAGCGACCCGCAGGGCTCCTTCACCCCGCAGCAACTGCTCGGCTACGCCTTCGACGCGCCCAAGCCGGTGCTGTTCGAGCCCGGCACGGAGTTCAACTACTCCAACACCAACCTGATCCTGCTCGGCCTGGTGGTCGAGAAGATCTCCGGTCAGCCCCTGGGCGCCTATATCCGCGACCACATCCTGAACCCCGCCGGGATGAGCCGGACCAGCTTCCCGCAGGGTGCGGAGTTCCCGGCCCCGCACGCCCAGGGCTACACCAACCAGACCGCCTCCGGGAAGACCGAGGACGCCACCGACTGGAACCCCTCCTGGGGCTGGGCGGCCGGCGCCATGATCTCCGACCTGCGCGACCTGCGGAGCTGGGGGAAGACCGTGGCCACCGGAGTCTTCCCGGACGGCAAGCGGATGATCAGCCCCGAGATGCAGAAGCAGCGGCTCACCACCCCGCCCACCGTCATCCCCGGCGCCGGATACGGGCTGGGCATCTTCGACGTACAGGGCTGGATCGGCCACAACGGCTCGCTGCCGGGCTACCAGACGATCACCATGTACCTGCCCGAGGAGCAGGCCACCCTGGTGGTGATGCTCAACACCGACATCTCGTACGGGCCGCAGCAGGAGGAGCCGAGCACCCTCTTCGGGCAGGCGATCACCCAGATCGTCACCCCGGACCACGTGTACAACCTGCCGCCGGCAGTCCAGCAGGGCACCAAGCCCCCGTCGTCCCCGCCCCCCGCCTCACCCGCCTCCTGACCCGGCCAGCAGCATCCGCTTCAGTTCGCGCGCCGCACGCGGC
Organism: Streptomyces sp. NPDC002054; assembly: GCF_040296685.1. Taxonomy (NCBI): domain Bacteria; kingdom Bacillati; phylum Actinomycetota; class Actinomycetes; order Kitasatosporales; family Streptomycetaceae; genus Streptomyces; species Streptomyces sp. NPDC002054. The sequence goes on along the minus strand of NZ_JBEOXT010000043.1, from coordinate 56,749 downwards.
GGGCCCACGTCCGTGCGGTGCGCGAGCGCGATCGTGCGCTGCAGCGGTGACCCGGCCAGCCCGGTCACCCGCACCCCCGGCCCGGCGTGCTCGCCCACCATCGCCGGGACCACCGCGAGCCCGAGCCCGGCCCGTACGAAGCCCAGGACCGCGTCCATCTCGCCGCCCTCCACCGTGAACACCGGCTCGAAGCCTTCCGCCCGGCAGGCGGCCACGGTCAGTTCCCGCAGGTCGTAGCCGTGCCGGAACATCACCATCGGCTCGTCCCGCAGACCGCCGATGGTGAGCGGCCCGCCGCCGCCCGGCGGCGGCAGGGCGGCGGAGGAGATCACCACCAGGTCCTCCGTCAGCAGTTCCACGGTGGTCAGGGCGGGTGCGGCCGGCGGCAGCGGCAGGGCGATCAGAGCCAGGTCCAGCGCCCCGCGGGCGAGCTCCCGCACCAGATCGTGGGACCCGCTCTCCTCGATCAGCAGCTGGATCCCCGGATGCGCGGAGTGATAGGCCCGCAGCACCCCCGGCAGCAGCCCGGTGCACAGGCTCGGAGTGGCCCCCAGCCGCACCCGCCCGCGCTGCAACTGCGCCAGTTCCTGTACTTCCAGCCGTGCCGTGTCGGCATCCGCGAGGATCCGCCGGGCCAGCGGCAGCAACGCCTCACCGGCATCCGTCAGCTGGACGTTCCCCCGGGCCCGGCTGAACAGCTCCGCGCCGAGCTCCCGCTCCAGCGCCTTGATCTGCTGCGACAGGGAGGGCTGGGCCACGTGTACGCGCTCGGCGGCACGGGTGAAGTGGCGGGTTTCGGCGACGGCCACGAAATACACCAGCTGCTGGAACTGCATGAAAACCAGCATAGGCACCAGCATAGATATTGCCTATCAAGATGACCGTCATCATGTCTTGGACCTTTCGGGCCCTCCGTCCCTACCGTCGAAGACATGGCTCTGGCAACGCGAACGCCTCCCTCCCTCTGGAACTCCACCCTCGGCAAGAAGACCGTGATGGCGGTGTCCGGGCTGATCATGCTCGGCTACCTGGTCGTGCACATGCTCGGCAACCTGAAGATCTTCTTCGGCCCGGACGAGTTCAACGCCTACGGCCGCTGGCTGCGGCACATGGGGGAGCCCTTCCTGCACAGCCACTGGGGGCTGTGGACCGCCCGGGTGGTCCTGCTCGCCGCCGTGATCGCCCACGGGGTCTCGGCGTACCAGCTCAGCCGCCGTGACATCAAGGCCCGCCCGGTGAAGTACGCGCACAAGCGCCGCCGCGCGAGCTATGCGACCCGCACCATGCGCTGGGGCGGGGTGATCCTCGGGCTCTTCATCGTCTGGCACATCCTCGACCTGACCACCCTCACCGTGAACGAGCGGGCCCTGGAGGGCCATCCGTACGAGAACGTGGTCGCCTCCTTCTCCACCTGGTACGGCAACACGATCTACCTCACCGCGATGGCCGCCATGGGCCTGCACGTCCGGCACGGCTTCTGGAGCGCCGCCCAGACCCTCGGCGCCGGCAACGCCCGCCGCGACAAGCTGCTCAAGACCCTGGCCAACCTGCTGGCCCTCGTTCTCACCGCGGGCTTCGTCTCCGTCCCCATCGCCGTCATGACCGGACTGGTGAACTGACCATGAACACCCACGCCAAGCACGCCAAGTACGCCGACTACGCCACCGGCGCGCCCCTCGCCGACACCAAGGCCCCCGAAGGGCCGATCGCCGACCGCTGGGACCGCCGCCGCTTCGAGGCCAAACTGGTCAACCCCGCCAACCGGCGCAAGCACTCCGTGATCGTCGTCGGCACCGGCCTGGCCGGCGGCGCCGCCGGCGCCACCCTCGCCGAACAGGGCTACCACGTGGTCCAGTTCTGCTTCTCCGACTCGCCCCGTCGCGCCCACTCCATCGCCGCGCAGGGCGGCATCAACGCGGCCAAGAACTACCGGAACGACGGCGACTCCATCCACCGCCTCTTCTACGACACCGTCAAGGGCGGCGACTTCCGCGCCCGCGAGTCCAACGTCCACCGCCTCGCCCAGATATCCGTCGAGATCATCGACCAGTGCGTGGCCCAGGGCGTCCCCTTCGCCCGCGAATACGGCGGCCTCCTCGACACCCGCTCCTTCGGCGGGGTCCAGGTCTCCCGCACCTTCTACGCCCGCGGCCAGACCGGCCAGCAGCTCCTCCTCGGCGCCTACCAGGCGCTGTCCCGGCAGATCGCCGCCGGCAACGTCGAGATGCACGCGCGCACCGAGATGCTCGACCTGATCGTCGTCGACGGCCGGGCCCGCGGCATCGTCGCCCGCGACCTGGTCACCGGCGAGATCACCCCGTACTTCGCGGACGCCGTCGTCCTCGCCTCCGGCGGCTACGGCAACGTCTTCTACCTCTCCACCAACGCCATGAACTCCAACGCGACCGCCGTCTGGCGGGCGCACCGGCGCGGCGCGTACTTCGGCAACCCCTGCTTCACCCAGATCCACCCCACCTGCATCCCGCGCACCGGCGACCACCAGTCCAAGCTGACCCTGATGAGCGAGTCGCTGCGCAACGACGGCCGCATCTGGGTCCCCAAGGCCAAAGACGACACCCGCCCCGCCCACGAGATCCCCGAGGAGGAGCGCGACTACTACCTGGAGCGCATCTACCCCTCCTTCGGCAACCTCGTCCCCCGCGACATCGCCTCCCGCGCCGCCAAGAACGTCTGCGACGAGGGCCGCGGCGTCGGCCCCGGCGGCCAGGGCGTCTACCTGGACTTCGCCGATGCCATCCGGCGCATGGGCAGGGACAAGGTCGCCGAGAAGTACGGCAACCTCTTCGACATGTACGAGCGGATCACCGCGGAGAACCCGTACGAGGTCCCGATGCGGATCTATCCCGCCGTGCACTACACGATGGGCGGCCTCTGGGTCGACTACGACCTCCAGACCACCGTCCCCGGCCTGTTCGCCATCGGCGAGGCCAACTTCTCCGACCACGGGGCCAACCGCCTCGGCGCCTCCGCGCTCATGCAGGGCCTGGCCGACGGCTACTTCGTCCTCCCCTCCACCATCAACGACTACCTCGCCCGCCACCCGCACCACGACACCGTCGACGCCGGCCACCCCGAAGCGCAGGCCGTCGTGGACGAGACCCGCGCGCGCATCGAGCGGCTGCTCGCCGTGGACGGCGACCGGACCCCCGACTCCTTCCACCGCGAGATCGGCGAGCTGATGTGGGAGTACTGCGGTATGGCCCGCACCGACGCCGGGCTGCGCAAGGCCCTGGCCCGCATCCCCGAGATCCGCGAGGAGTTCTGGCGCCGGATCAAGGTCCCGGGCCGCGGCGAAGAGTTCAACCAGTCACTGGAGAAGGCCAACCGCATCGTCGACTACCTCGAGCTCGCCGAGCTCATGTGCCTCGACGCCCTGCACCGCGCGGAATCCTGCGGCGGCCACTTCCGCGAGGAGTCCCAGACCCCGGACGGCGAGGCCGCCCGCCGGGACGAGGAGTTCGGCTACGCCGCCGCCTGGGAGTTCACAAGTACGGGCTCTGCGCCCGTCCTCCACAAGGAAACCCTGGTCTTCGAGTACGTCCACCCCACCCAGCGGAGCTACGCATGAAGCTCAACCTGCGCGTCTGGCGGCAGCCCGACGCCGACGCCCCCGGCAGCATGGTCACCTACCAGGTCGAGGACATCTCCGCAGACATGTCCTTCCTGGAGATGCTCGACACCCTTAATGAGGACCTCATCCTGCGCGGCGAGGACCCGGTCGCCTTCGACCACGACTGCCGCGAGGGCATCTGCGGAGCCTGCAGCCTGGTGATCAACGGGGACGCCCACGGCCCCGAGCGGACCACCACCTGCCAGCTGCACATGCGCTCCTTCGCCGACGGCGACACCATCGACGTCGAGCCCTGGCGGGCCGCGGCCTTCCCGGTGGTCAAGGACCTGGTCGTGGACCGGACGGCCTTCGACCGGATCATCCAGGCCGGCGGCTACATCACCGCCCCGACCGGCTCGGCCCCCGAGGCCCACGCCACCGCCGTGCCCAAGGCGGACGCCGACACCGCCTTTGAACACGCCGAGTGCATCGGCTGCGGGGCCTGCGTGGCGGCCTGCCCGAACGGCTCGGCGATGCTGTTCACCTCCGCCAAGGTCAACCACCTCAACGTGCTGCCGCAGGGTGCGCCCGAGCGCGAGTCCCGCGTGCTGGACATGGTGGCAACCATGGACGCGGAGGGCTTCGGCGGCTGTACCCTCACCGGTGAATGCGCCACGGCCTGCCCCAAGGGCATCCCGCTGCCGTCCATCGCCGCAATGAACCGGGAGTGGCTGCGCGCCGTACGCAAGGGCGGCGGTAGATCGGTACCGCCACTTGCGTGAATCATGAACGGAAGGAATGGTGGGGGTGAACACGGCATCCGCCCCTGCCAGGTCCCGTCACCTCGGGTGCCCAGCAACTGGCACGTACCCATGAGGTGACCGATGCGAGGCATGACCCGCCTGCCGCTGCCGAAGAAGCTCCGTCGTGTGGCGCGGGCGGTCCTGCGCCGGACCCCGGTGGCCGGCGCCGTCCTCCGGCCCGCCGTACCGGCCCAGCCCGCCGCGGACCAGCGGGAACGGCTCACCGACCCGGCCGATGCCGCGCCCGCGCCGCCGAAGAGCCGCGAGGACGAGCTGCTGGAGGCACTGCCCGGCGTGATCCGCCACCGCGGCCGGCTCGCCCGGGTCCGCGACGACCTGCTGCCCGGCGCCGCCCGCGACGACAACCTGCGCGCCGCCGCCGAGGTCCTGGAGGCGGCCGGACTCTCCTACGGCCTGGTACCGGACGGCGGCCTGCTGCACCGCGTCGCGGTCGCCCCCGGCGACCGGGAGCCGGCGCTCAAGGCCTGGGCCGAGGCGTTCACCGGCCTGCCGGTGTACGCGCAGCTCCTCGGCGACGAGGGGGAGCTCGGGAACGTCCTGGCGGAACGCCTCGCGGAGGCGGTCGCGGAGGCCGAAAGCCGGCCCGAAGAAGCCGGGGAGGCCGCCGGCGACTCCGACCAGGCGCCTTCCGTACGCGTCAAGGGACTCCGGCTCTACCAGCCCACCATCACCACCGGCCGCACCCTGTACTACGGCTCCGACCACGGCTGCGAGCTGGAGTTCTGGGACCCGGACGGCGACGGCACCGGCGGCATCGCCGCCCTCCGCGAGACCCCCTACGGCTGGTGGGTGCCCTCCCTGAAGGCCACCGCCACCACCCGCGTCGCAGACCGCGACTACCCGGTCGTCGACGCCTTCGCCCGCAGCTTCGCCTCCGACGTCGACTTCCCCGTCGATGCCGTGATCACCTGGGTGGACGCCGCCGACCCCGAATGGAACCGGCGCCGGCAGCAGGCCCGCGCGGCCCTGGACGGCAACGGCAGCGGCAAGGACAACACCACCCCCGTCGACGACGCCGACCACCGCTACCGCGACCGCGGCGAGCTGCGCTACTGCCTGCGCGCCATCGCCGCCTACGCGCCCTGGATCCGCCGGATCTTCCTGGTCACCGACAACCCCACCCCCGACTGGCTGCTCACCGACCACCCCGCCCTCACCGTGGTGCGCCACGAGGAGCTCTTCGCCGACCCGGCCGCCCTCCCCGTTTTCAACTCGCACGCCATCGAAAGCCAGCTGCACCGCATCCCCGGGCTGGCCGAGCACTTCCTCTACTTCAACGACGACATCTTCATAGGCCGCCCCCAGCAGCCCGGCACCTACTTCCTCCCCTCCGGACTGCCCAAGGTCATCCACGACTGGCGGGCCATCCCGCCGGACGTGCAGGGCGCCGAGGACGACGTCTACACCGCCTCGCAGAAGGCCACCCGGCAGGCGGTGGAAGAAGCCGCGGGCCGTACGTACGTCCGCATCCTGGCCCACACCCCGTACGCGCTGAGCCGCTCCCTGTGCACCGACGCGGAGGAGCGCTTCCCCGAGCAGCTCGCCGCCACCAGCCGCTCCGCCTTCCGCAGCGCCACCGACCTGGCCCCGGTCACCCTGGCCGTGCACCTCGGCCTGGCCACCGGCCGCGCCGTGGAGGGCGACCTCGCCCACGAGTACTTCGGCACCGGCTGGAAGGACGACATCCACCGGCTCCCGGACCTGGTCCACCACCGCTGGGCCGATGCCTTCTGCCTCGCCGACGATGCCGGGGACGAGCTGACCCCGGCCGAGCAGCAGCGGGCCGTGGCCGCCTTCCTGGAGGCGTACTACCCGGTGCCCTCGCCGTACGAGCAGCCGGACGACCGGGCCGGGGCTGCCGGGGCCGCAAGGACCGCCGGGGCCGGGCCGGGTGCGCCGATCGGCTGACCGGCACCCCGTACGACGTGCCGCGCCCCGAGGGGCTCCCGGGCATGGGCGACAGTGTGGCCCATGGCAGACGCATCCTCCCCGGCCGGCCCCCGGCGCCGCACCGTGCTGGCCGCGCTCGCCCCACTGGCCGCCGGGCTGTCCGGTTGCTCTTCCGCAGCGGACCCCGCCGCCCGCGGGCCGGCGGCCGGTCCGCCGCAGCCGGGTGCCAAGGACACCCTGATCATGCTGATCCGGCACGCGGAGAAGCCGTACGCCGGTGACACCGGCGAGGACGAGGAAGGCAACGACGACCCCGGATCGCTGGCCGGCCGCGGGCACCGCCGCGCGGAGGAACTGCACCGGCTGTTCGCACCGGACCGCGGGGCCCTGCTGCCCCGGCCGGCCGCCGTCTTCGCCCCGGCCGGTCCGATCGCCCGGTCCCGGCAGACCGTGGCCGGCCTGGCCGAGGCGCTGGGCCTGCCGGTCCGTGCGCAGATCCCGGCCGGCAAGGAGGCGGCCCTGGCCCGCGCCGCCCTGGCTGCACCCGCACCGGTCCTGATCTGCTGGGAACACACCGGCGTCCCCCGGCTGATCCACGCACTGGGCGCGGACCGGGTGCCGTCCGTCCCGGCCGGCTGGCCGGACCGCCACGACCTGGTATGGCTGTTCACCCGCCGCCGCGGCGAATGGACCTTCCGCGAACTGGGCCAACGCCTCCTCCCCGGCGACGCGTAGGGGGTGTCCGGTTACAGCGCGCGGGCGAGGTATTCGGCCGTGCGGCTGCCGGGGGTGCGGGCCACTTCGGCCGGAGGGCCGCAAGCCACCACCCGGCCGCCTGCCGTGCCGCCGCCGGGGCCCAGGTCGATCACCCAGTCCGCACTCGCGACCACCGCCATGTCGTGCTCCACGACCACCACGGTGTGCCCGCCGTCGACCAGCCCGTGCAGCTGCCGCAGCAGCACCTGCACATCCGCCGGGTGCAGCCCGGTGGTCGGCTCGTCCAGCAGGTACAGGGTGTGGTCCCGGCGCAGCCGCTGCAGTTCCGTCGCCAGCTTGATCCGCTGCGCCTCGCCGCCCGACAGCTCGGTGGCCGGCTGGCCCAGCCGCAGATAGCCGAGGCCGATGTCCGCCAGCGCCCGCAGGCTGCGCGCCGCCGCCGGGATGTCTGCGAAGAACTCCGCGGCCGACTCCACGGTCAGCCCCAGCACCTCGGCGATGTTCAGGCCCCGGTGCCGTACCCGCAGGGTCTCCGCGTTGTAGCGGGCGCCCGCGCACTCCGGGCACGGGGCGTACGTACTGGGCAGGAACAGCAGCTCCACCGAGATGAAACCCTCGCCCTGGCAGGTTTCGCACCGCCCGCCCGCCACGTTGAAGGAGAACCGGCCGGCCTTCCAGCCGCGGGCCCGGGCCTCCTCGCTCGCCGTGAACAGCTTGCGGACGACATCGAACAGGCCCGTGTAGGTGGCCAGATTGGACCGCGGGGTCCGGCCGATCGGCTTCTGGTCCACCTCCACCAGCCGCCGTACGGGAAACCCCGCGCCCCCGTCCCCGCCGGCGATCCGCCCGGCCGCCGCCTCCGCGAGCACGCTCCCCACCAGCGTGGACTTCCCCGACCCCGAGACCCCGGTGACCGCCGTGAACACCCCGAGGGGGAACTCCGCGGACAGGTCCCGCAGATTGTTCCGGTGCACCCCGGACACCCGCAGCGACCCGGACGGACTGCGCACCGGCCGCCCCGCCCCGGCAGCGGCCGGCGGCGCGAACAGATGGCGGGCGGTGGCAGACTCCGCCAGGCCAGCGAGCGCCGCCGGCGGCCCGCTGTGCAGCACCCGCCCGCCGTGCTCCCCGGCCAGCGGCCCCACGTCCACCAGCCAGTCCGCGTGCCGCACCACGTCCAGGTGGTGCTCCACCACGAACACCGTGTTCCCAGCGTCCTTCAGCCGGTCGAGGACCCCGAGCAGCGCCTCGGTGTCTGCCGGATGCAGGCCTGCCGAGGGTTCGTCCAGTACGTACACCACCCCGAACAGCCCGGACCGCAGCTGGGTGGCCAGCCGCAGCCGCTGGAGCTCGCCGGCCGACAGGCTCGGCGCGGTCCGGTCCAGGCTCAGATAGCCCAGGCCCAGCTCGGTGACCGGGCGGATCCGGGAGCGCAGGTCCGCGGTGAGCACCCGGGCGGCCTCGCCGCTGCCCGGCCCCTCCTCCACCGGCACGCCCTTCAGTACCTCGTCCAGCTCGGTCAGCGGCAGCGCCGCCAGCTCGGCGATGGTGCGGCCCCCGAAGGTCACCGCGAGTGCCTCGGCCCGCAGTCGGCTGCCCCGGCACACCGGGCACGGCGCGTCCATGAGGAATCGTTCCGCCCGCGCCCGCAGGCCGGCACTCTTGCTGTCGGCGAAGGTCCGCATCACCCAGCGGTGGGCGCTCATATAGGTGCCCTGGTAAGGGCGTTGGATCCGGTCGGCATCGCGCACCGGATGCACGGTCACCACCGGCTGCTCCTCGGTGAACAGGATCCACTCCCGCTCCTCGGCCGGCAGTTCCCGCCACGGCCGGTCCACATCGTGGCCGAGCGCCTCGAGGATGTCCCGCAGGTTCTTCCCCTGCCAGGCCCCGGGCCAGGCTGCGATGGCACCCTGGCGGATCGTCAGCCCCGGGTCGGGCACCAGCAGTTCCTCGCGGGTGCGGTGGATCCGTCCGAGGCCGTGGCATTCGGGGCAGGCCCCGGCGGCCGTGTTTGGCGAGAAGGCGTCCGAGTCGAGCCGCTCGGCCCCGGGCGGGTAGTGGCCGGCCCGGGAGAACAGCATCCGCAGCGAGTTGGAGAGCAGGGTGACGGTGCCCACCGAGGACCGCGATCCGGGCGCGGACCGCCGCTGCTCCAGCGAGACGGCGGGCGGCAGCCCGGTGATCGAGTCCACCTTCGGCGCCCCGATCTGGTGGATCAGCCGCCGGGCGTACGGCGCCACCGACTCGAAGTAGCGGCGCTGGGCTTCCGCGTAGACGGTCCCGAAGGCGAGGGAGGACTTGCCGGATCCGGAGACTCCGGTGAACACGGTCAGCGCGTCGCGCGGAATGTCCACGTCGACCCCGCGCAGATTGTGCTCCCGGGCGCCCCGGACGCGGATGTATGCGTCGGTGTCGGTGGGCTGGTGCATTCGCCCCAGTTTAGGGGATGTCCGTCAGCTCGCTCCGGGCCGGGGCACTCGTTCGGGGGAGTTACGTGGCGGAGGCACCTGACTACGCTCATCCCGTAATCCGCCCCATAATCGTTGCATATGGGATGGGTGGGTAGCCGTATATGGGAATTGGGAAAGGTGGGCGATATGCGGTTCGAGAACGGTGTGGCGGCCGACAGCATTCCGTCGGTGCGGTGGGTGAAGAGCACGGCCAGTTCGGGGATCGGCAACTGCGTGGAGGTGGCCGCGCTGCCGGGCGGTGACTTCGCGGTGCGCAATTCCCGGTTTCCGGCCGGCCCGGCGCTGATCTTCACCCAGGATGAAATGACGGCCTTTGCGGCGGGTGCGGGGGCCGGAGAATTCGACCACCTGCACGAGGTCGGCGCATAGGGTCATTCCATGGCCAATGCTTGAAGGGGCGGGTGTGCGGGTTCCAGACTGTGCCGCTGAAGTGGTTCTCAGTCAGCAAGGAGCACGCATGCCCGTCGGCCGTTCGTCCGTCAGCGCCGCCGGCCGGGAGCTGGCCGCGCGTTCCCTGGGCGAGCGGCTGCGGAAGCACCGGTCCGACGCGGGCATGTCGCTGATGGAGGCGGCGGAGAAGATCCGGGGATCCTCCTCCAAACTGAGCCGGCTGGAGCGCGGCGAGAGCCCGCCGAGGGAGAAGGACGTCTGGGACCTGGTGCGGCACTACCGGGTCGACGAAGCCGGTCAGGACGAGATCCACGAACTGCTCAGCCAGGTCCTGGCCGAACACCAGGGCCGCCGCAAGTACAGCGACCTGACCCCCGGGTTCCTCCGCCGGCTCATCATGCTGGAGGGCGAGGCGGCACGGATCATGGCGTACGAGACCCATGTGGTGCCCGGACTGCTGCAGACAAGGGACTACTCCCGGGCGCTGGTCGGCCTGGCCGTCGGTGAGCAGGGTGACCAGGTGGAGGTCGAGCGCTACGTACGGGTCCGCCGGGACCGGCAGGCGCTGCTGGAGAAACCGCGGCGGCCGGAGCTCATCGCGATCCTCGACGAGAGCGTGCTGCGCAGACCCGTGGGCGGGGCCGCGGTCATGTGCGAACAGCTCAAGTGGCTGCGTACGATCGCGGGGGAGGACATGCCCAGGGCGAGCGTCCGGGTGCTGCCGTACGAGCACGATGACGTCGGCTTCGCCCCCAGCTTTCCGGTCACCCACCTGCAGTTCGAGGACGACGGTCCGGGTGAACTCGTCTACGTGGAGCAGATGGAGAGCGCCGACTACGTGACCACACCCGACCAGGTGTACCGCTACCGCTGGATCCTGGGCGAGCTGATGAAGCGCTCGCTGGGCTGGGAGGAGACCCTGGCCGTGCTCGACGAGCGGATCGCCCACTACGAGAAGCGGCTGGCGGCGTCGCCGGCCGGGCTCTGACGGGGCAGCCGCCCGGCCCCGCCCCATGCGATCAACTCGGCTTCCTGTGCGCGGATTCCGCGGCGCCGCTCGGGCAGCCAGTCCGCGACATCGCCGAGGCCGGGCCCGATGATGTCGAGTCCGGCCAGGCAGCCGCGTACGTCCTCGGTGTCGCGCAGTCGGCCCCACTGTCCCGAAGTGGCCTCCCGCATCAGGGCGGTGACCCGGCTGCGCACCTCCGGGTCCGGGCTGGTGGGCTGGCTCATCACCAGGAAGCCGCCCGGCCCCAGCCGCTGCTTCACCCGCTCGATCATGGCGGCCACGTCCTCGTCGCCGAGGCACTGGGCGACCGAGACGAACAGGGCGGCAGTCGGTTCTCCCGGCCGGATCAGCCGCCGGACCGCCGGGTCGGCGAAGATGGCGTCGGTGTCGCGGACATCGGCATCCACCACGGCGGTACGGGAGTTCTCGACCAGCCGGGCCCGGGCGTGGGCCACGACCAGCGGATCGTTGTCCACGTACACCACCCGGGATCCGGGATCGACGCGCTGGGCCACCTCGTGGACATTGTCGCCGGCCGGCAGTCCGCAGCCGTGCTCCAGGAACTGGCGGACTCCGTGCTCCCGCGCGAGGACCTCGACGACCCGGCTCAGGAAGGCGCGGTTGGTGCGGGCGGCGGCGCGGGAACCGGGGGCGATGTCGAGCAGATCGCGGCAGACCCGCTGGTCGGGCGGATAGTTGTCGATGCCGCCGAGCAGCCAGTCGTAGATCCGCGCGACGTTCGGTCTGCGCACGTCGTGGTGCATCGGCACCCGCCCCTCAACCCTGGTCAGGAGTTGCCCTGGTTTCGAAGTGCCCATGCTAGAGGGGTTCTTGTTGTTGCGCCGTCCCCTGATGGGGTGAGCACGACCGGGGCACCCCGAGGGGGGTGCCCCGGCCGTCGCGCACGCTCAGCCGGCCTGCCGGCCGAACGCCCGCAGGGCCAGCGCGAGCCCGATGACCTGGAGCGCGCCCGGTCCCACCGCCAGGTAGAGGGCCAGGCTGACCCCCATGCAGGCACCGAAGGAAGGAGATCCGGACGGCATGCGCAACTCTGTTTGCGGATGGGGGAGCTGCGGGATAATCCGCGTACGTAGCGCCGTGATCCATGCGTGCAAGGCGGAGATCAGACGGCGTAACGAGTCGGTCAAGGGTGTCCTCCTTGGCTCGGCAGACGGCCCTGGGCGTGTCCGCGCCCGGGGCCGTTGCCATGTTGTGGGTGGGGAGGTGAATCTACCCGGCGGCGGCCCCTGGCGACGTCCCGTCAAAAGCTCCCCGAGGAAGCAGAATGGGAAAGTGGATGGACGGATGATCTGTGTGTCAACGTCAACTACCACAGAAGCCCAGATGGGCGGCCCTGTGTTCGGGAAAGCCCCTCTGTCCAGCAGAATTTCCGAGCGGTGGCGGCGCGCGAAACTTCACCCTCAGGGGTGAGCGAATCGTTTTCTCTGATGACGCGCCCTGTCCCAGGCGCCTCTTCCGGATCGTGCATATGCAACGTCACGGGAGACACACGAACCCGCCCCGGGTGCGTCCGCCGGCTGCCGGGCGGCCTTCTAGGCTGGCACGTATGAGCGAATCAAGCCCCACGCGACGGCCGCTGGCCGTCTTCGACCTCGACAACACCCTGGCCGACACCGCGCACCGGCAGCACTTCCTGGAGCGCCGGCCCCGGGACTGGGCCGGGTTCTTCGCCGCGGCCCCGGCCGACCCGCCGCTGCCGCGCGGGGTGGCGCTGGCGCTGGAAAGCGCCGCCGACTGCGAGGTGGCGTACCTGACCGGGCGCCCGGAACGGTGCCGCCGGGACACCCTGGAGTGGCTGGAGCGGCACGGGTTGCCCGAGGGGCGGGTGTGGATGCGCGGCAATGCGGACCGCCGGCCGGCCCGGGTCACCAAGCTGGAGGTGCTGAGCCGGATCGCCCGCGGCCGGGAGGTGCGGATGCTGGTGGACGACGACGAACTGGTCTGCCAGGCGGCGCGGGCCGCCGGGTTCACGGTGGTGCTCGCCGACTGGGCGGCCGAGGCCCCGGAGCTGCAGCAGGCGCAGGAGGGCGAGGGCCGGACCTGAGGCCCGGCCCGCCTGCCCCCGCCTGCCCCGCCTGGCCCCTGCCCGCCCCGCCTGGTCCCTGCCCGCCCCGCGCCCGCCCGCCGGCGAGTGCGTCAGCCTTCCTCGTCGAGGCGGAAGCCGACCTTCAGACCCACCTGGTAGTGCGCGATCTCGCCGTTCTCGAGGTGCCCGCGCATCTGGGTGACCTCGAACCAGTCGAGGTTGCGCAGGTGCTGCCCGGCCCGGGCGATGCCGTTGCGGATCGCCTGGTCGATGCCTTCGTGGGAGGTCCCGACGATCTCGGTCACGCGGTAGGTGTGGTTGGACATGGAGTTCTCCCGACGGTGTGAGCGGTGCCTTGATCCGTACCTTGTTCCACGGTGCCCCAGTACGGTCCGGTCCGCGAGATATGCGTAGAGAATCCCCGGCGAAAGGCTCTTGATCCGACAGTTGGTCTATGCCAATTTCAAGCCATCTTGGTTCGACCCCAGAAGGTGACCTTCGTGAAGATGCGCTTCCTTGCCGTGTGCACCGCCCTCGTTGCGGCGACCTCCCTCACGGCATGCAGCATGCTGCCCGGATCGGACGAAGAGGCCGAAAAGGTGACGCTCTGGCTCATGAAGGGCAGCGCCTCGGACGATTTCATCCAGAAGTTCACCGAGAGTTACGAACGGGAGCACCCGGGCATCGACCTGGAGATAGAGATCCAGGAGTGGACCGGCATCGGCGACAAGGTCAATGGCGTCCTCAAGGGCACCGCCACGGACCGCGCCGACGTCATCGAGGTCGGCAACACCCAGGTCGCCCGGTACATCGAGACCGGCGGCCTTTCCGAGGTGACCCTCGAAGCAGTCCGCGAATGGGGCAGCAAGGACTGGCTCAAGGGCCTCGCCGACCCCGGCAGCGTCAACGGCGCCCAGTACGGCGTCCCTTGGTACGCCGCCAACCGCGTGGTGATCTACAACAAGGACCTCTTCGGCGCCGCCGGCATCAAGGACCTGCCGAAGAACCGGCAGGAATGGCTGACGGCGACAAAGAAGCTCGACAAGGGCGACCAGCAGGGCATCTACCTGGCCGGCCAGAACTGGTACGTGCTGGCCGGGTTCATCTGGGACGAGGGCGGTGAACTCGCCGTCGAGGGCGGCGGAGTGTGGACCGGCGCACTCGACAGCGAACAGGCCCTCGCCGGCATGGACTTCTACAAGCAGCTGCACGCCCTCGGCGAGGGCCCCGACAACGCCGACGAGGAAACGCCCCCGCAGTCCGAGGTCTTCGCCCGCGGCCAGGTCGCCCAGATCATCGCCCCGCCCGGCCAGGTCGCCCAGATCGAAGCGGCCAACCCCGCCCTCAAGGGCAAGCTCGGCTTCTTCCCGGTACCCGGCAAGACCTCCGACAAGCCCGGCGCCGTCTTCACCGGAGGCTCGGACCTGATCATCCCGGAGAACACCGGGAACCGGAGCGCCGCCGTCGATGTGATCACCGCACTCGTCAGCGAGAAGTGGCAGACCGAACTCGCCCGCACCATGAGCTACGTCCCCAACAAGACCAGCCTCGCCCACATCGTCCAGGGCAACGAGGGCGCCACCGCCATGACCTTCGGCGCCGCCCACGGCCGCGCCACCCCCAAGTCCCCCCGCTGGGCCGAGGTCGAGGCGAAGAACCCGATCAAGCCATACATGACGGCCGTCCTCACCGGCCAGGACCCCGAACAGGCTGCTAAGACGGCATCCCAAGCGATCAGCAAGGTCCTCAGCTCCGATCGCTGAGCGGCCGAATCCCGCCATTCAGCGTCCGCACATCCACCTGCCGCCATGAGGTCACGTCGAATCCAGCCGGTCACGGAAAAAGTAGAGGAGAGCCAGTCCACCACCGCCGGCCTGGCTCCCGAGTCCGGACCAGGAGCCGCCATGACCATCGCCCCGCTGTCCCCCGTCCAGCCGCTCACCCCGGTCGCCCCCCGGTACGCCGTACGGCTCGCCCGCAACGAGTCCGAGGTGCGCGCCGCCCAGCAGCTGCGCCACCAGGTCTTCGCCGGAGAGCTCGGCGCCCGCCTCGACGGCCCCGAGCCCGGCCTGGACTCCGACGCCTTCGACGCCTACTGCGACCACCTGCTCGTCATCGAGGAGGAGACCGAGCAGGTCGTCGGCACCTACCGGCTGCTGCCGCCCGAGCGCGCCGCCATCGCCGGCCGCCTCTACTCCGACGGCGAATTCGACCTCTCCGCCCTCGACCCCATCCGCCCCGACCTGGTCGAGGTCGGCCGCTCCTGCGTCCACCCCGCCCACCGCAACGGCGCCGTCATCGCCCTGATCTGGGCCGGCCTCGCCCGCTACATGGACCGGACCGGCCACAACTGGCTGGCCGGCTGCTGCTCCATCCCCCTCTCCGACGGCGGAGTCCTCGCCACCGCCACCCGCGAGACCGTCCTCGCCCGCAACCTCGCCCCCGAGGAGTACCGGGTCACCCCGCACCGCCCCTGGACCCCGGCCCTCCCCGCCCCCGCCGAGCGCATCGAACTGCCCCCGCTGCTCCGCGGCTACCTGCGGCTCGGCGCCTGGGTCTGCGGGGAGCCCGCCCTCGACCTCGAGTTCGGCTGCGCCGACCTCTACGTCCTGCTCTCCCTGCGCCGCACCAACCCCCGCTACCTCAAGCACTTCCTCTCCCTCGCCCCGTCCGCATGAACACCTGGCTGCCCACCGCCCCCTGCACCCCCGCGGCCTGCGCCACCCACCACGGCCCGGCCGCGGGCACCCCGCGCGCACTGCTCCGGCTCACCGCCGCCGTCGCCCTGGTCCTGCTCGCCATCCCCACCTCCCCACTCGTCCGGCTGCTCCCGCCCGGACCCCGCCACCGGGTGATCCGCACCTGGTCGGCGGCCCTCCTGCGGGCCTTCGGTCTCCGGGTCGCCGTGCACGGCAGCCCCGGCCCCGACGGCGGCCGGCTCCTCGTCGCCAACCACATCTCCTGGCTCGACATACCCCTGGTCGCCGCCGCTCTGCCCAGCCGGATGCTCGCCAAGAGCGAGATCGGCCGCTGGCCGGTGCTGGGCCGGCTCGCCGCACGGGCCGGCACCCTCTTCATCGAACGCGACCGGATCAGGGCCCTGCCCGACACCATCGCCACCCTCACCCGCGCCCTGCTCCACGGCGACCGGGTGACCGTCTTCCCCGAGGGCAGCACCTGGTGCGGCCGGGCCCAGGGCCGCTTCCGCCGGGCCGCCTTCCAGGCCGCCCTGGACGCCCGGGTCCCCGTACAGCCCCTCCACATCGCCTACCTGCTGGCCGACGGGCGCACCGCCGGAGCCCCCGCCTTCGTCGGCGACGACCCGCTCACCACCTCCCTGTGGCGGATCGCCCGCGCCCGCGGGATCCGCGCCGAGATCACCCTGCTGCCGCGGATCCCGGCCGGCCGGCACGCCGACCGGCGGGACCTCGCCGCAGCCGCCGAGACCGCGATCGGCACCGCCGCCGGCGTGCCCTTCATCCCCTACCCGGCCGACGGCATCAGCCCCGGCCCGTCCGCCACCGCCAGCGACAGCGCGAACCGGCCCTCCGCATCAGTCCACCACTGGACCAACTCCAGCCCGGCATCCGCCAGTTCCGTCCGCACCCCGTCCTGACGGAACTTCGCCGACACCTCCGTCTGAATCTCCTCACCCTCAGCGAACGGCACCTCCAGGTCCAGGGCCCGGATCTTCACCGTCAGCTCCGACCGGGCCCGCAGCCGCATCTCGATCCACTCCCGCTCCCGGTCCCACAGCGCCACATGGGCAAAATCCTCCGTAGGGAAGTCCGCGTCCAGCTCCCGGTTGATCACCGCCAGCACGTTCCGGTTGAACTCCGCCGTCACCCCCTGCGCATCGTCGTACGCTGCCACCAGTACGGACTCCTCCTTCACCAGGTCCGTCCCCATCAGCAACGCGTCCCCCGGCGACAGCATCGCCCGCACCGCATGCAGGAACTCCGCCCGCTCCGGCGGCAGCAGGTTCCCGATGGTGCCGCCCAGGAACACCACCAGACGCGGGCCCGGCGTCTCCGGCAGACGCAGCGGCTTCGTGAAATCCGCCAGCAACGCGTGCACCCGCAGCCCCGGATGCTCCGCCAGCAGCTTCTCCGCCGCCCCGGCCAGCGCACTCTCGCTCACGTCCACCGGTACGTACGTGTCCAGCGCGGGCAGAGCCTCGATCAGGTGCCGGGTCTTCTCCGAGGACCCCGACCCCAGCTCCACCAGCGTCCGCGCCCCGCTCTCCGCGGCGATCTCCCGGGCCCGCTCCAGCAGGATCTCCCGCTCGGCACGCGTCGGGTAGTACTCCGGCAACCGGGTGATCTCCTCGAAGAGATCACTGCCGCGCGCATCGTAGAACCACTTCGGCGGCAACACCTTGGGGGAGCGGGTCAGCCCGCGCAGCACATCCGCACGCAGCGCCGTCTCGGCGGCGTGCTCGTCCAACAGACGGGTCAACTGATAGTCACTCACAGGGCGTTCTCCTTGAGCGGGGTCAGGGCCACCCGGGTCCGGGAAGCGGTCAGCAGGCTCCGGTCCGGCACCTCGCACCAGCGCGGATCGTCGTCGTACGGCTCGGACGCGACCACCGTCCGCCCGCCCCCCGGGGCCTGCGGCTCGGCCAGGTACCAGAGCGAATCCCCCCATGCCGTCGCCGCGATCCCCACCCCGTCCGTCAGCAACAGGTTCAGCCGCGAACCCGGCGAGGCCGCGATCAGCTCCCGCACCGCCTCCGCGAGCGCCGCCCCCAGCTCCGCACCTGCCCGCAGCCGGTGCAGCACCAGCGCCCACACCAGCGCCGAATCGGTCCGTGCCGCCAGCTGCAACAGCGCCCCCGCAGGGAGCCCGGAAGCCGGACCGGCCGGGCCCGCCACCGCATCCGGCCAGTCCCGCAGCACACCGTTGTGACTGAACAGCCACCGCCCGTCCGCGAACGGCGCAGCCGCCGCCTCCCCGTCCGACCCGGGCTCGGTGGCATCGCGTACGGCGGCCAGCAGGGCCTCGCTGCGCACCACCCGGGCCAGATCGGCGAAGGTCGGATCGCCCCACACCGGACCCGCCCGCCGGTACCGGGCCGGCACCGGATCGCCCGGCGCGTACCAGCCCACCCCGAACCCGTCGGCATTGATCGTGCCGTGCCGCTGTCGCCGCGGCGCCCAGGCCTGCCGCACCAGCGAGTGATCGGGATCGGCCAGCAGCTTCCCGAGCCGCACCGTCGGCCCCACATAGGCGAGATGACGGCACATCAAACATCCCTCGCGGTGCGGAACCCGGAGAAGATCTGCCGCCGCACCGGCAGGTCCCAGTTCCGGAAGGTGCCCCGGCAGGCAGCCGGGGCCACCGCGAACGAGCCGCCGCGCAGCACCTTGTGGGCCGCACCGAAGAACACCTCCGAGTACTCCCGGTACGGGAAGGCCCGGAACCCCGGATAGGGCAGGAAATCGCTGGCCGTCCACTCCCACACGTCCCCGATCAGCTGCCGCACCCCCAGTGCCGAGGCCCCCGCCGGATAGCTGCCCGCCCGGGCCGGCCGCAGATGGCGCTGGCCCAGATTGGCGAGGTCCGGGGTGGGCTCGGCATCGCCCCACGGGTAGCGGGCCGAGCGCCCGGTCTCCGGCCGGTGCCGGGCGGCCTTCTCCCACTCTGCCTCGGTGGGCAGCCGGCGGCCGGCCCAGCGCGCCCAGGCATCCGCCTCGTACCAGCTCACATGCAGCACCGGCTCCTCCGGCGGCACCGGCTCCACCACCCCGAACCGGCGGCGCAGCCACTGCCCGCCCTCCTGGTGCCAGAACAGCGGGGCCCCGATGCCGTGCCGGTGGACCTGCTCCCAGCCCTCGGCGGCCCACCAGCGCGGCTCGGCATACCCGCCGTCCTCGATGAACGCCTGGAACGCGGCGTTGGTGACCGGGACGGTGTCGATGAAGAACGGTTCCGTCTCCCGCGGATGCGCGGGCCGCTCGTTGTCCAGCGCCCACGGCTCGGTGGAGGTGCCCATGGTGAACACCCCGCCCGGCACCAGGACCTCCGGGGCCGGCGGGGGGTCCCAGGGCGCCCCGGGATCCGGCGCGGCCAGCACTGGCGGCCCCGACCGCAGCTGATGGGTGATCAACATGGTTTCGTCGTGCTGCTGTTCGTGCTGGGCGATCATCCCGAAGGCGAAACCGCCGTCCAGCAGGGGAGTCCCCTCCAGCGGGGTCCGCTCCAGCAGGTCCAGCACCCGGCCGCGCACCTCGGCGGCGTACCGGCGGGCCTCGGCAGGCCCGAGCAGCGGCAGCCCGGGCCGCTCCGAACGGGGGTGTTGGAACGCGTCGTACAGCGGATCGATCTCGGGGCGCATCGCCTCCCGCCCCTCGACCCGCCGCAGCAGCCACAGCTCCTCCTGATTGCCGATGTGGGCGAGATCCCAGACCAGCGGGGACATCAGCGGGGAGTGCTGGGCGGTCAGGTCCGGGTCGGACACCGCATCGGTGAGGCCGGCGGTCCGTGCCCGCGCGGCGGCCAGCTCGGCGTGGGCCCGCTCGCGCAGGCCGGGCGGTGCGGGGGCCGGCCGCGCAGGGGCGGGAGCCGGCCGGTCTCGGTCCTCGATGCTCACGTCAGCGGGTCCTTCCCGAAAGGCGGTACGGGCAGGCGGGGTTCGTCCGCGGGACACCGCCCGCGCAGCACGTACCGTTCGGTGAACGCCCCGACGGTGTCCAGAACGCGCCGGGAGGCGCCGAGCCGGGGCAGCGCCTCGGCGGCAGCCGCGAAGCAGGCGATGCCCGCGGCCCGCAGCTCCGGATCGGACGGCCCGTTGCGGGCCGCCGACTGCCAGAGCGGATTGCGCGGCGCGGGCCGCGGCCCGTAATCGTCGGCCAGCACCTTCACCACCCGGTACGCCGTCTCCGCCGCCTCCGGATCGTCGAACAGCGCGTGCACCACGGCGGCCGGCACCAGCCAGCCGTCCTCCCCGGGCTGCGCGTCGATCATCCGCAACTCCAGATGGCCGCGCGGCCGGACCGGCGGGAACAGCGTGGTCAGGTGGTACTCCAGATCCTCCCGAGTGGCCGGGCGCGGCCCGCCGCCGCGCAGCCAGTCGCGGAAGGTCAGCTCCCGGGGCACCGCCCACGGCCCGTCGGGCCTGTGAGGGGGCACCGGCCGTACGCACATCACCTCGGTGTCCAGCGCGTGCCGGGTCCAGGCCGCGCGGGGATCCCCCTCCAGCGGCGGGGCGAGCGTACGGTGCGGGTCCAGGTCGGCCCACACGCCCTGCCGGGAACACCGCCAGCCCGCATACCGCCCCTCGACGGCGGGGGAGTTCGCGAAGGCCGACACCAGGACCGCGCCCAGCAGGTGCGCCAGCCGCCAGCGCCGCCCATGCCCGAGCGGGCCGGGCTCCTCGTACCCCGCGTCCACACACACCTGCACAGAGGCGGACCCGCACATCATGGTCCGCCCGGCCGGCCCGGACCGGTCCAGACAGGCCTCCATGGCCGCGTAGCGCGGGCTGTCGCACAGCAGCCGCCGCAGCGGGCGGCGCGGATCGTGCCCGCTGCCGTGCAGGAACAGCCCGCGGTCGCGCAGGGCCGCCCGTACCAGGTCCAGATCCGCCTGGAGGCCGTCCACGCACTCCATCAGCGAGCCGGCGGGCGCGGAGCTCAGCTCCAGCTGCCCGCCGGGCTCCACGGTGAACCGCGACCCGAGGGGCAGCGCACCGACCGCATCGAGCGCTGCCGTGAGCCGATCGGCCGGCAACGGCAGATCGGGCTGCTCGGCATCGAGCACCAGCCATTCGAGTTCGGCGCCGACCAGGCGGGGCGGCCCGGTCTTGAAACAGACGCCGTGCACCAGATCCTCGGCCTCCCGCTCGCTGAGGGCACTCTGGTCGTGCGAAGTGGGTGAGTCCTGTGGCATGACCGGATCCTTCTCTCCCGTCGTACACCGTGAGGTCACCCGTGCCTACCCGTCCGTTCCGGACCGCGAATCGTGTGTTCGTGGCGATCGCGGGAAATATTCGATTGCCGCACCTGGACCGGATCTCGAGGATTGCGGGATGAGCGGCAGGTTGCGCGCAATAGCGCAGGAGAATGCGGAAATCGTGGCGTCCGGGAGGTACCGGACGCGAACGGGGCGGGAGGTTTCCCTCGCCGTCGCCGTGGCGGAGGCCAAGGCAGGAACAAGGATATATGGGCCAAACCCGGTCATTCCAGGCGAGCGCTCTCCGGCTGCTCCCTTCGACACGTCCGTGGAGGTCACGGGGGAGAGCAGCACGGTCGCCGCGCGCAGGCTCGCGGCCGACGGCCCGGTGGCCGTCCTGAACTTCGCCTCGGCCCGGAATCCGGGCGGCGGATACGTCCGCGGAGCCAAGGCCCAGGAGGAAGCGCTGTGCCGCGCCTCGGCCCTGTACGAGACCTTGCTGGAGGCGCCGGAGTACTACGCCGCGCACCGCGCACTGCGCAGCACGTTCTACACCGACCGGGTGATTCACTCCCCGGGGGTACCGGTCTTCCGTGACGACAGCGGCGAACTGCTGGAGACGCCCTTCCGGGCGGGCTTCCTGACCTCCCCGGCCCCCAACGCGGGCACCATCCGCCGTCTGGAACCCGACCGCGCCCACGAGATCCCGGCCGCCCTGGCCCGCCGCGCGGAGCGCGTCCTGGAAACCGCCGCCCTGCATGCGTACCCGCAGCTGGTGCTGGGGGCTTGGGGGTGCGGGGTGTTCCAGAACGACCCGGCCGAGGTGGCCGGGGCGTTCCGGGACCTGCTCACGGGCGACGGCCGGTTCGCAGGCGTGTTCGACCGCGTCGTGTTCGCCATCCTGGACCGCTCGCCGGGACCGCGGCGGGCGTTCGAGGAGGCGTTCGGGGTGGGGTGATGGGGTGATGAGGGGCTGGCGGGGCCCTACCGCCAGCCGTAACGCTCGCGCAGCCGGTTGACCACGAGCTGGAACCGCCCCCGGTCCAGCGCGCAGGCCTCCCGCCGCATGCCCGTTTCGTGGACCCGCAGGATCCGGTCCACATCCACCCAGGACTCCCGCCCCGCACTGTCCCACGGCCCGGTGCCGATCGGGACCCACTCCCGGTCGTGATCGTGCCGCTTGCTGGACAGCTGTACGGCAAGCAGCGTGCTCCCGCCGGCCTCCCGAGCCACCACCAGCACGGGCCGGTCCTTGCCGCGCCCATCATTTTCCTCGTACGGGACCCAGGTCCAGACGATCTCACCGGGATCCGGATCACCGTCTGGATCGGGAGCGTAGGAAGTCTGCACGCGCCCGACGGCGTACGGATCGGCCTCGACGGTGGCACCGCGGCCGTCCCGGCCGGGCTGGTCAGGGCGGGGGTGTGAGGGTGCTGTCATTCGAGCCAGGTTACGGGGGTGGGGCGGGGGTGGGGGTTGGGGGGTTTCTCTTAAACGGGATCAGGTGGTGTCCGGGGGCTGCCCGGCAGTCCCACTGTCCTTCCGTGCCCGTCCGTCCTGTCAAGGGCGCTCGCTGCGCTCGCGTCGCTTCGCGATTCCGCTTCGCTTCACCCTTGACAGGGCGGCCGGTCCCGGAAAGACAAGGACTGTCGGGAAGCCCCCGGGGGGAGGGCCGGCATGGGGAACGTGTCCCAGATACGGGCCCGCGAGGGCGGCCGGGCAGCGGCTCCCGCCCGACCGGCCGCCCTGTCGGGCGGAGAGCTCCATTTCCCCGAAGCCCCAGCTCAATTGGCCATGCCAGACCATGGGGCGCAACCGATCGCTACGCGCTCCGGCTGGAATAGCGTCCCCGGACCGGCCGTGGCCGAACATAGGCCGCCACCGACCGCAACGCGCTTCGGCCGTCTCAGCGACCCAAGACCGCCTGTGGTTGGACATGAGCCGCCAACGACCTTTACACGCTCTGGCCGGTTCGGCGTCCGCGGACTGTCCGTGGCCGGGCATGGGCCGCCAACGGCCGCTACACGCTGCGGCGGTGGTCGGTGAGGTGGGCGATCTCCTCGTCGACTGCCCGGACTTCGGTGTGACGGTTCATGAGACCCAACTGCTTGCGGTAGTGGTCCAGGGCGTGGACGAGGAGTGGTGAACGTTCGGGCTCCATGGTGCACATGAGACGTGCGGCGGCGACGGCCTCGGCCCTGAGGGCCAGGGCTGTGACGGGCTCGTGGGCGAACTCCTGAGTGCTGAAGTCCACCAATGCCGTCGTCAGTCGGGGTAGATATGCCAAAGGGCTCACCTGGACGAGAACACGGTAGGCGGCGACCCGCTGCCTGACCGGCAGCGCCTCGGAGCCGAGGAGGGCCACCCTTGCTCGCAGGACCGCGTCGTGATTGATGTTCTCCGAGTGATTCATGACGGTGATTCTGAAAGCCGCACGGGTGCCCAAACAAGGGCATTCGCCTGTGCCCTTGGTCCTACGAAAACGCCGTCTGACCTGTCATGATGGATACGTCATAACCCTGTCCCGCGGATATCGGCCGCCG
The DNA here is from genome assembly GCF_040296685.1 of Streptomyces sp. NPDC002054. Taxonomy (NCBI): domain Bacteria; kingdom Bacillati; phylum Actinomycetota; class Actinomycetes; order Kitasatosporales; family Streptomycetaceae; genus Streptomyces; species Streptomyces sp. NPDC002054. Next base: position 33,391 of record NZ_JBEOXT010000043.1, on the reverse strand, counting down.
ACAGCCGCAGCCGCAGTCGCGGTCCGGCCGCGGCCGGACCGCCTGACGGCAGAAGCGCGTAGTGGTCGATGGCGGCCCATTGCTCGGCCACGGACGGCCTGGGGACGCTATTTCGGCCCGGAGCGCGCAGCGATGTGGCGCGCCCCATGGCCTGGTATGCCAATTGGGCCCGGTCTTCGGGAAAATGGAGTTTTCCGCCCGCAAGGGCGGCCCCTGTCCGGCCACGGACGGCCTTGGGCCGCCAAACCGGCCGGAGCGCGTAGCGATCTGGTGCGCCCCGGGGCTCCGGTCGGCCAACCGGGCCCGGGCTTCGGGGAAATGGAGCTTTTGGCCGCTGAGGCGGCCCTTGTCCGGCCACGGACGGCCTTGGGACGCTATACCGGGAGGAGCGCGTAGCGATCTGGGGCGCCCCATGGCTCCGGTCGGCCAAATCGGCCCCGGCTTCGGGGAAATGGAGCTCTCCGCCCGACAGGGCGGCCGGTCGGGCGGGAGCCGCTGCTCAGGCACCCTCGTGTGGCCGCATCTGGGACACGTTCCCCCATGCCGGCCCTCCCCCCGGGGGCTTCCCGACAGTCCTTGTCTTTCCGGGACCGGCCGTCCTGTCAAGGGTGAAGCGAAGCGGAATCGCGAAGCGACGCGAGCGCAGCGAGCGCCCTTGACAGGACGGACGGGCACGGAAGGACAGTGAGGACTGACGGGCAGCCCCCGGACACATCCCTGATTCCGTTCAAGAGAAAACCCCCGCTACCCGACCCCGCCCGGCCACCGCTCCCCCCACCCCTCCTCCGCCTCCAGTTGCGCAGCCAGCCCGATGAGCAGTGGCTCCGAGTCCGCCGGGCCCAGGAGTTGGGCGCCCAGGGGGAGGCCCTCCGGGGTGAAGCCCGCGGGGACGTTCACCCCCGGCCAGCCCAGGACGTTCCACGTCCACGCGTACGGGCAGGCTGCGATCATCGCCCGGTCCGTGGCCATGGCGCCCAGGCCCGACAGCGCTCCGATCGGCAGCGGCGGGGTCGCCGTCGTGGGGGTGAGGACCACGTCGAAGCGGCCGAAGATCTCGCCGATGCGGCGCTGCAGCAGCGGTTCGGCCCGGCGGGCCGCCCGGAGGGCGAGGCCGCCCAGCAGGCGGCCCGTGCGCACCGCCTCGTGCGTCCGCGGATCCAGCAGCGCCGGATCCGGGACGCGGCCCGCCCACTCGCGGACACCGCTCGTCGCGCGGGGGACGAACGTGAGGCCGATCTGGCCGTACCGGGGGTCTTCCGGGACCACCTCGTGGCCCAGCGCCTCCAGTCGGCCGGCCAGCCGCTCGACGGCGGAACGGACAACGGGGTCAAGGGACTTGGGGGTGGCCGTGAACGCCATGCCGAAGGACAGCGCGATGCGCAGCCGCCGGGGCGGCCCGCTCGCCGCGGCCGTCACCGCCGAGATCGGGGCCGGCCGGTGCAGGTCCTCCGGGTGCGGCCCGCTCGCGGCGTCGAGCAGCAGCGCCGCGTCCGCGACCGTACGGGCGAGGACCCCATTGACCGTGAGGCCGCGGAAGGATTCCGGGTCCGGCCAGGTGGAGATCCGCCCGCGCTGGGGTTTGATGCCCACCAGATGGGTCCAGGCGGCCGGGATCCGTACCGAACCCGCCCCGTCCGAGCCGAGTGCGGCCGGCACCAGACCGGCCGCCACGGCCGCCGCCGATCCGCCGGATGAGCCACCGGGCGTGTAGCCGGTGTGCCACGGATTGCGGGTGTTGCCGAAGGCCGGGCCCTCGGTGAACGGCCATTGGCCGAGCTCGGGCGAGGTCGTCTTGCCGACGATGACCGCGCCCGCCGCCCGGAGGCGGCGGACCGCCTCGCCGTCGGCGGACTTGGGCGGGAAGTCCCCCGCGCAGCCGAACGCGGTCGTTTCGCCGGCCACGTCCATGTCGTCCTTGACGGCCAGCGGCACGCCCAGCAGCGGCAGCCGCTCGCCGGCGGCGAGCCGCCGGTCCGCCGCGTCCGCCTCGGCGAGCGCGGCCTCGCCGCGCACCACCCGGAAGGCGTTCAGCTCGGGCTGCGATTCCGCGATCCGCCGGAGCGATTCTTCCGTCAACTGCCGTGCGGAGACCGCGCCTTCGGCGAGCAGGCGCGCTGTGGCGACCAACCCGGGGGACGGTGGTTCCTTCGATACCCGCCCCGTCGATACCGGACCTGTGGACACCGGGCCTGCGGACACCGGACCTCCCCGTTACTCGTCAGTAAGGGGGACAGTAACGGGGAGCGTTCGGTGCCTGCTAGAGCCTGATCAGATCCATCCGTCCAGCGAGGCCATGAACTCGTTTCCGGCCATCCGCCAGCCCCCGGGCGTGACCAGTCTGGAAGGATGCCTCGGCAATGAATTCCCAGTCACCGAAGTCGCCCGCGCCCGAGTCGGCAGAGTCGCCAGCCCCGTCCACGGCACCCGTTCCCACCAGCGCCGACGTGGCCCGCCTCGCGGGCGTGTCGCGCGCGACAGTGTCGTACGTCCTGAACAACGCGGAAGCGGTCCGCATCAGCGAGCCCACCCGCCGGAAGGTCCGCGAGGCCGCGGAGGAGCTGGGGTACGTCCCCCATGCCGCCGCGCGCAGCCTGCGGGCCGGCCACACCCGGATCGTCCTGCTGCCCACCTCGCACGTCCCGGTGGGCCCGCTCTACAGCAGGTTCCTGAGCGAACTGCAGTGGGCGCTGCGCCGCCTCGACTACACCGTGGTCCAGTACGGCAGCCTGGGACTCAGCGGTGACCAGGCCGCCCGGGCCTGGGCCGAACTGCGGCCGGTCGCGGTGATCTCGCTCGGCGAGATCACCCTCACGGCCAGGAACGTGGCCACCCTCAAGCGGGCCGGCGCCCGCGCGGTGATCACCCTGGGTCCGGTCGGGGTGCCGGGCGCGCACGCGCTGCTGATGGACCAGAAGGAGGTCGGCGCCCGGGCCGCAGCGCATCTGCTGGAGCGCGGGCACCGCCGGATCGGGGTGGTCGTCCCCGAGGAGGACGGCCTGGAGCTCTTCTCCGCCCCGCGGCTCGCGGGCGCGCGGGCGGCGGCGGACGGGGCGCCCGGCGGCGCGCTGATCGAGCCGCTGCCGATGGGCTACACGGAGGAGTCGGCCGCCGCGCTGGCGGCCCGCTGGCGGGGGCTAGGTCTGGACGCGGTGTACGCGTACAACGACGAGTACGCGATGCTGCTGATGAGGGCCCTGCAGGACGAGGGCCTGCGGATCCCCGAGGACGTGGCGGTGATCGGGGCGGACGACCTGCTGCTGGGCCGGCTGCTGCGGCCGAGGCTGAGCACCGTACGGATCGAGATGCCGGGCGGGGACCCGCTGGCCGCGCTGGTGGACCGGGTGGTCCGGGAGGCCGCCGACGCGGTGGAACACCACGACCTGATGTCGGCACAGGCGATTCCCCGCGACTCCACCTGACCCGCCGGGCGCCTGGCGGGGCGCCTGGCCGGGCCTGCCCGCACCCGCGCCGCGTCCGCCCGGTGCCTGCCCTGCGCCGGGCAGCGCGGGCCCCGCGCCCGCCCGGTACCCTCCCGGCGCCCGCGCCGCGCCCGCCCTGCGCCCCCGCGGGGCAGGCCGTCGTTGACATGCCGTGATCGCCGGGCGGAGACTGCGGACGGCGCGCCCCGCACGGCGCATCCCCGACTCAGGAGACACCCATGCCGTCCATCCGCGACGTGTACGTCGTCGACGCCGTCCGCACCCCGATCGGAAAGTTCGGCGGGGCGCTGTCCGGGACCCGGCCCGACGATCTTGCCGCGCACGTGGTCCGTGCCCTGGTGGACCGCACCCCCGCCCTCGACCCGGCCCGGATCGACGACGTGGTCTTCGGCGACGCCAATGGGGCGGGCGAGGACAACCGGGACGTCGCCCGGATGGCCGTGCTGCTCGCCGGGCTGCCCGTCACGGTTCCCGGCGTCACCGTCAACCGGCTCTGCGGCTCCGGTCTGGAGGCCGTCGTCCAGGCCGCCCGGGCCATCGCGCTCGGCGATGCCTCGGTGGCCATCGCCGGCGGGGTCGAGTCCATGAGCCGGGCCCCCTGGGTGGTGCAGAAGCCCGAGCGCGGTTTCCCCGCCGGGCACCAGCAGATGTGGTCCACCACCCTGGGCTGGCGGATGACCAATCCGCGGATGCCCGAGGAGTGGACCGTCGCCCTCGGCGAGGGCGCCGAGCTGGTGGCGGAGAAGCACGGCATCACCCGCGAGGCGCAGGACCTGTTCGCCCTGGACAGCCACCACAAGGCCGCCGCGGCCTGGGCCGCCGGGCAGTACGACGGCGAGGTGGTCCCGTACCCGGGTGTGGACCTGGTGCGGGACGAGTGCATCCGGGAGGGTTCCACCATCGAGGCGCTGGCCCGGCTCAAGCCGGTCTTCCGCGCCGACGGCACCGGCACGGTGACGGCCGGCAACGCCTCCCCGCTCAACGACGGCGCCGCCGCTCTGCTGCTGACCGACGAGGCCGGGCTCGCGGCCGTCGGCCGCGAGCCGCTGGCCCGGATCCGCACCTCCGCGGTGACCGGGATCGAGCCGCAGCTGTTCGGGCTGGGTCCGGTGGACGCGGTCCAGCGGGCCCTGGCCAAGGCCGGCCGCGGCTTCGGCGACCTGACGGCCTTCGAGCTGAACGAGGCGTTCGCCGCCCAGGCGCTGGGCTGTCTGGCGGCCTGGCCGGAGCTGGACCCGGCGGTGGTCAACCCGCGCGGCGGCGCCATCGCCCTCGGGCACCCGCTGGGTGCCTCCGGGGCGCGGCTGGCCGGTGCGGTCGCCCACCAGCTGGCGGCGGCCGGCTCGGGCACCGGGCTCGCCGCGCTCTGCATCGGCGTCGGTCAGGGCATCGCCCTCGTCCTCGAACGCTGAGCGATCATTTCCGGTCATCAACGGTCTCAACTGCCTTATAATTCAACAGTGTTGGTGTGCACGGCTGGCTAGCATGACCCCTGTCCACCCCCCTGCCACCAGCCACTCCCGCCCCCGGAGGCGCAGCCATGCCGCTACTCGACCCGACCATCTGGCAGGACGGACCGATGCTGACCGGCGGCACGGCCCCGGTGGTCGAACCCGCGACCGGGCGGACCCTCGCCACCCTCCGCCTCGCCGCCCCGGCGGACGTCACCGAGGCCGCCGTACGGGCCCGGGCCGCGCAGACCGGCTGGGCGCGGGCCACCCACCCGGAGCGGGCGGCGGTGCTGCGCCGGGCCGGCGACCTGTTCGCCGAGCACGCGGAGGAGTTGCGCGGCTGGCTGGTGCGGGAGTCCGGCTCGATCCCCGGCAAGGCCGACTTCGAACTGCACGTGGCCGCCCAGGAGTGCTACGAGGCGGCGGCCCTCGCCTCCCGCCCGGCCGGCCAGGTGCTGCCGAGCGAGGCGCCCAGGCTCTCGTACACCCGGCGGGTGCCGGCCGGACTGGTCGGGGTGATCGCCCCCTTCAACGCGCCGCTCATCCTGGCGATCCGCTCGGTCGCGCCCGCCCTCGCCCTCGGCAACGCGGTGCTGCTCAAGCCGGACCGGCGGACGGCCGTCTGCGGCGGCCTGGCGCTCGCCGCGGTGCTGGCGGCGGCCGGGCTCCCGGACGGGCTGCTGCACGTCCTGCCCGGCGGTGCCGACACCGGGCGGGCGGTGGTCACCGAGCCCGGGGTGCGGGTGGTCTCGTTCACCGGGTCCACGGCCACCGGACGGCAGGTCGGCGAACTGGCCGGCCGCCAGCTCAAGCGGGTGCACCTGGAGTTGGGCGGCAACTCGGCGCTGCTCGTACTCGCCGACGCCGATGTGGAGGCCGCCGTCAACCAGGCCGCCTGGGGTTCCTTCTTCCACCAGGGCCAGATCTGCATGACCGCCGGCCGGCACCTCGTCCACGCCTCGCTGTACGACGAGTACGTCGAGCGGCTCGCCGCCAAGGCCGATTCCCTGGCGGTCGGGGACCCGTACCGGGAGGAGGTCCACCTCGGTCCGGTCATCGACCGGGCGCAGCGGGACCGGATCCACGCCCTGGTCGAGGCCAGTACCGAACAGGGCGCCAAACTCGTGGCCGGCGGCACCCACCGGGACCTGTTCTACCGGCCGACCGTGCTCGCGGGCGTCGCGGACGACACCCCCGCCTATGCGCAGGAGGTGTTCGGGCCGGTCGCGCCGGTCCGGTCCTTCGGAACGGAGGAGGAGGCGGTGGCGCTCGCGTCGGCCGGCCCGTACGGCCTGTCGCTGGGCATCGTCACCGCCGACACCGGCCGCGGGCTGGAGCTGGCCGACCGGATCCCGACCGGGATCGCCCACATCAACGACCAGACCGTCAACGACGAGGCGGTGGCCCCCTTCGGCGGGGTCGGCGCCTCGGGCACCGGGGCCCGCTTCGGCGGCGAGGCGAACCTGGACGCCTTCACCGAGCTCCGCTGGACCACGGCCCGCCGCACCCCGGCGGGCTACCCCTTCTAGGCTGTCGTCAGGCCGGGTCCGGGTCCGGGTCCGGGTACGGCAGCGGGTCCCGGGCCAGCCGGAACGGGTGGGCGAGGGCCGTCTCGTACGCGGCGCGCGGGAAGACGTAGGGCCCGATGGGGAGTTCGCCCCATTCGGGCCGGTAGGGATCCCGGAACCGGGACCAGATCACCGTGTCCGCGGTCACCGTGATCCGGGCCAGCAGCGGTCCGCACTCCCACACGCCGCAGGAACAGCCCAGCACCGGGGTCCCGTCCTCGGTTCCGCAGCGGAACACGGGGTCGTGCTCGCCCAGGAAATAGGCGGCCGGGGCGCCGAGGTCCTCCTGACGCATGCCGCCGTGGCGGCGGGCGAGGAAGTCCATCCGCTCCTGCGCGGTCATCCTCCCGCCCGGCTCGGCCGCCATGGCGTCGGCTTCGCGTTCCCGGAGGCCGCGGGTGGCATCGGCGACGGTCAGCCGGAGGTCCGCGTCGTCGACGCGGATGCCCCAGTAGTCCGCGGGGCTGTAGCGGAAGAATTCGATCCGGTGCATGGGATCATCCTGCCTGCGCGGAATGAAGACGGCGACCGGCTCGTTCCCCGAGCAGACACACGACAGACGGAGGTCGGAAGACAGTGGCTACAGTCGAGCTCACCAAGGAGAACTTCGACAGCACGGTCAGCGAGAACGGATTCGTGCTGATCGATTTCTGGGCGGAGTGGTGCGGTCCGTGCCGGCAGTTCGCGCCGGTCTTCGAGAGGGCTTCCGAAGCCAACCCGGACATCGTCTTCGCCAAGGTGGACACCGAGGCCCAGCCGGAGCTGGCCGAGGCCTTCGAGATCCGCTCCATCCCCACCCTGATGGTCATCCGCGACCAGGTGGCGGTGTACGCCCAGCCCGGCGCCCTGCCCGAGCCCATGCTCGCGGACGTGATCGGCCAGGCCAGGGAGCTCGACATGGCCGAGATCAAGGCAAAGATCGCAGAACAGCAGGCGGCTGGCGGCAACGCCTCCGACGGCGGCGCGCCGAAGGCGTAAGCGCGTGCGGGGCGGGCGGCCTGCCGAGAGACTGTCCCGTATGACTGAAGCTGTGGAGTACGACGTCGTGGTGTTGGGCGGGGGGCCGGCCGGGGAGAACATCGTGGACCGGGTCCGGGCCGCCGGGCTCAGTACCGCTTTGGTGGAGAGCGAGCTGATCGGCGGGGAGTGCTCGTACTGGGCGTGCGTCCCCAGCAAGGCCCTGCTCCGCCCGGCGCTCGCCCGGGCCGATGCCCGCCGGGTTCCGGGGCTCGCCGGGGCCGTCCGGGGACCGCTCGACCGGGAGGCGGTGTTCGCGCACCGCGACTACTGGACCGGGGACTGGAAGGACGACGGCCAGGTCGACTGGCTGGACTCCATCGGCGCCCATCTCTACCGGGGGCACGGCCGGCTCTACGGTGTCCGGAAGGTCGCCGTCAGCTCGCCCGAGGGCGAGCACCACGTCCTCGCCGCCCGGCACGCGGTGGTCGTGGCCACCGGCAGCCGGGCCGTCGTCCCCGATGTGCCCGGCATTGCCGGGGCCCGCCCCTGGACCAGCCGCGAGGCGACCTCCGCCCGGGAGGTGCCGCCCCGGCTGCTGATCGTCGGCGGTTCGGTGGTGGCCGCCGAGATGGCCACCGCCTGGCAGGCCCTCGGCTCCCAGGTCACCGTGCTGGTGCGGGACGGGCGGCTGCTGCCCCGGATGGAGCCCTTCGCGGGCGAGCTGGTCGCCGAGGCGCTGCGCGAGGCCGGTGCGGTGGTGCGTACCGGGGTGTCGGTCGAGGCCGTCGTACGGGACGGCTCCACCGGCCCGGTCACGGTGGTCCTGGAGGGCGGCGAGGCGCTCGAGGGCGACGAACTGCTGATGGCGACCGGCCGGACGCCGCGCACCGAGGACATCGGGCTGGAAACCGTCGGGCTGAAGCCGGGCGACTGGATCGAGGTGGACGACAGCCTCCGCTCGACGGCGCATGACTGGCTGTACGCGGTCGGCGACGTCAACCACCGCGCGCTCCTCACCCACCAGGGCAAGTACCAGGCCCGGATCGCGGGCGCCGCCATCGCCGCCCGTGCCGCGGGCACTCCGGCCGCGGAGGGCGTCCGCTGGGCCGCCCACACGGCCACTGCCGACATCGAGGCCGTCCCGCAGGTGGTCTTCACCGACCCGGAGGCCGCGGCGGTCGGCCCGACTCTGGCTGCCGCGGAACGGGCCGGACACCGGGTCCGCGCGGTCGACTACGACCTGTCGAAGGTCTCCGGCGCCGGCCTGTACGCGGACGGCTACCGCGGGCAGGCCCGGATGCTGGTCGACCTGGACCGCGGCGTACTGCTCGGCGCCACCTTCGTGGGACCGGGGGCCGCCGAACTCCTGCACGCCGCGACCGTCGCGGTCGCCGGCGAGGTCCCCGTCGAACGCCTCTGGCACGCGGTCCCGTCGTTCCCGACGATCAGCGAAATCTGGCTGCGGCTGCTGGAGACCTACCGCGACGGTTCCTGACCGCCCGGCCTGCCCGCACCCGTCACTTCAGGTGGTGGAGGAACCAGTCGCGGGCGAGCCCGGAGACCTCGTCCAGGGCGCCGGGCTCCTCGAACAGGTGGGTGGCGCCCGGGATGATCTCCAGCCGGTTCTCGCAGGTCAGCTCGGTCTGGGCCAGCCGGTTGAGTTCCAGCACGGTGGTGTCCCGGCCGCCCACGATCAGCAGGGTGGGAGCCCGGACGGCCGCCAGGTGCGGGCCGGCGAGGTCCGGCCGACCGCCGCGGGAGACCACGGCGCCGATCTCCGCGCCGGTCTCCGTGCCGGCTGTCGTGCCGGCCGCCCGGAGCGCCGCCGCGGCTCCGGTGCTCGCCCCGAAGCAGCCGATCGGGAGCGGAGTACGGTCGCGCAGCCAGCGGGTGGCGTCCAGCAGCCGGCCGGCCAGCAGCTCGATGGCGAACACGTTCGACCGGTCGGCCTCCTCGGCCGGGGTCAGCAGGTCGAACAGCAGGGTGCCCAGACCGGCCGCGTTCAGGGCCGAGGCCACCGCACGGTTGCGCGGACTGTGCCGGCTGCTCCCGGAACCGTGGGCGAAGACCACCACCGCGCTGGCGCCCGCCGGCAGGGCGAGGTCCCCGGCCAGCCGGACCTCCCCGGAGGCCACCTCGACCGGACCCGAGCCGCCGGAACCCTCGGAGGCGCTCTCGTCCGCGGCCCCGGCCACCGTCTCGCCCGCCGCCCGCATCAGCAGCGCCACGACCTCCTCGTCCGGGGTCTGTGAGAAGTCCTGGTACCACTCGCCTACGGCACTGAACCCCGGCGGCGTCGACAGGCACACCACCTCGTCCGCCTCGGTGCGCAGCCAGGCGATCGCATCCGGCGGCGCGACCGGCGCGGCCAGCACCACCCGGGCCGCGCCCTGCGCCCGTACGACCTCGCAGGCAGCCGCCGCAGTGGCGCCGGTCGCGATCCCGTCGTCCACCACGATCACCGTCCGGCCGCGCACGGACACCCTCGGCCGCCCCTCGCGGAACCGCTGTGCCTGCCGTACGAGGTTCTCCTGCTCGGCGTGCTCGACCGCCGCCAGCGCCTCCCGGCCGGCTCCGCTGCGCCGGACGATGTCCTCGCTGATGATCCGTACCCCGCCCTCGCCGATCGCGCCGAAGCCCAGCTCACGGTGGTACGGGACGCCCAGCTTGCGGACCACGATCACATCGAGCGGGGCGCGCAGGGCCCGCGCCACCTCGTAGGCCACCGGAACCCCGCCCCGGGGCAGCCCGAGGACGACAGGGGATTCGTACTCCACATGGCGCAGCGCAGCGGCGAGCCGCGCGCCCGCGTCCGTGCGGTCGGTGAAGAACATCGTCCTTCACCCCCAATCCACACCTACTTCGAACGAACCGCGGTTGGGCCGATTCCGCAACTCGGGGAGGGCAGCGTCGAGGGCCGCGGCGGGGACTGCCGGGACGGTCCTGCCGGGACGGGCCTGACGGGGATTGGCTAGACTCCGTGCTCACGCCGTGCACGCCGCCTGCCTGCTAATTCGCTGTCGGCCGGGCCCTCCCGCACGAGAGGATGAAGCCTCACGAACCGGGAGGAACCCCATGAGCCAGGTACACCTGACTCTGCATGACCTGATGCCGCCGCAGGAGCTGGCGGACGCCATCGACGCCGGGCATGTCACCCGCAAGTCCCACCCCGAACTGCCGCTGTCCATCTACACCTACACGCGGACATGCCAGTACGAGCGGATCTGGAACCGGGTGACCGTGCGCTGCCGCGGGCTGGTCGCGGACGACGCCACCGGTGCGATCGTGGCCCTGCCGCTGCCGAAGTTCTTCAACGTCGGTGAGCACGAGTCCGGTCAGCCCTACGCGCCCGCCCTGCCGGACGAGCCGTTCGAGGTGTACGACAAGGTCGACGGCAGCCTGGCCGTGGTGTTCCACTACGCCGGCCGCTGGCGGGTCGCGTCGAAGGGGTCCTTCATCAGCGCACAGGCCACCTGGGCGCAGCGCCGGCTCGACGGCCGGGACACCTCCGCCCTGGTCCCCGGGGTGACCTACCTCGCCGAGATCCTGTACCCGCAGAACCGTATCGTCGTCAATTACGGAGACCGCCGGGACCTGGTCCTGCTCGCTGCCTTCGGCAGCGACGGCACCGAGATCCCGCTCGCCGAGGCCGCCGGCCACTGGCAGGGCGTCGGCTCGGTCGTCACGGTCTGGCCGGCCATGTCCCTCGACGAGCTGATCAAGCTCACCGAGTCCAACACGCTGCCCGGCGGCGCCGCCGCCACCGGAACCGACGCCGAGGGCTTCGTGCTGCGCTTCGCCTCCGGAGTGCGCGCCAAGGCCAAGATCGCCGAGTACGTACGGCTGCACAAGGTGCTGACCGGAGTCACCGAACGGGACATCTGGCGCGCCCACGGCATCCAGCGGTTCGCCGGCATGTCCGTGAAGCGGCTGGCCCAGGGCCTGGGTTGCTCGGTCGCCGAACTCGGCGGGGTCCGGTCCTCGGGCGGCCGGCCGCTGGACGCCCTGCTGGAGCAGGTGCCGGACGAGTTCGACACCTGGGTGCGCACGGTGATCGCGCGCCTGGAGGACGAGGCGACGGCGCGGGAGCGCGCCATCGACGAGGCCTACCGCAGCATCGCGCACCTCGCCGCCGACCGGGGCGCGTTCGCCCGCGCGGCCAAGGCGCTGCCGGCCGCGTACGACTCCGGCGTCCGGTCCGCCATGTTCCTGCGCCTCGACGGCAAGCCGACCGACCTCGTCGTCTGGCGGTCCGTCCGGCCCGAGAACTCCGACCCCTTCGTCATCGACCAGGAGAACTGACCGTGCCCGTAGTACATGTCATGACGGGACTTCCCGCCTCGGGGAAGACCACGGCCGCCCGCCGGCTCCAGGCGGAGTCCGAAGGCCGGATGCGCCGCGTCAACCTCGACGACCTGCGCACCATGCTCGACATCCCGGCCCCCGAGCGCGGGCGCTCGCACGCCCACGAGCGGACCGTCCTCGACATCCAGGACGCGGCGGTCCGGTCGGCCGTCGAGGGCGGCTTCGACGTGGTCGTCGACAACACCCACCTGACCCCGCACATCCCGAAGCGCCTCAAGGCCGCGGTCACCGGCCTCGACGCCGGTTTCGTCGTCCACGACTTCACCGGCGTGCCGGTCGAGGAGTGCGTACGCCGGGACGCCGCGCGGGAGCGTTCGGTCGGCGAGGACATCATCCGCATCCTCGCCGAGAAGCACGCCAAGGCCACCAAGGGCGGTTGGCGGCTGACCGCCGAATGGCTGGGCGCCCAGCCCGCGGCCACCCCGTACGTCCCCGACCCGGCGCTGCCCTCCGCGGTGATGTGCGACATCGACGGCACCCTTGCGCTGCGCGGGGACCGCGGGCCGTACGACTTCACCCGCTGCGACCGCGATCTGCTCAACGTCTCGGTGCGGCAGGCCCTGCGCGCCTTCCGTAGCGCCGAGAACGACACGATCGTGCTGCTGTCCGGGCGCAGCGAGGACCACCGGGAGATCACCGAGGCGTGGCTGGCGGCGCACGAAGTGCCGTACGACGAGCTGTGGATGAGGGCCTCCAGCGACGGCCGCAGCGACGACATCGTCAAGGCGGAGCTCTTCGACGCCCATGTCCGGCACCGCTACGCGGTCCGGGTCTCGCTGGACGACCGCGACCGGGTGGTCGCGATCTGGCGCCGGATGGGCCTGCCGACCTGGCAGGTCAACTACGGGAACTTCTAGAGGCCGAGCCGCCTGCGCCAGCCGGGGTCGATCTGGGGACGGATGAGGACGACGCCCTGCTGGGTGCCGACGGCCAGGTCCAGGCTCGGGCTGCCGGGAACCGCGGCGAGGCAGCTGACGAACGCGGGGACGGGGGTGGACCAGACCTTTTCGCCGCTGGGGAGATGGCAGAGGGTGATGCCCTTCGGATCGCTGACGGCGACGAGCACCTCGCCGCTGGGGGCGGCGCCGGTCCACAGGATGCGGGTGGCCGGCACGGGCAGTTGGCGGGTGGTGTGGGGTGCGGTGGAGTTCCACACGGTGACGGGCACGGCGCTCTTGTCCGTGACCAAGTCCAGGTCCAGGCTGAGCAGTACGGCGGTCCCGTCGGCTGTCTCGGCCCACCGGAGGTCGAAGTCCACCCTTTGGGTGGGTAGGTGGCTCTCGCGGACCGAGGCGTCCTTCCCGGTGCGGGCCGTCCGTACGGTGAAGACTGCACCCGTCAACGGCTCGTAGACCGAGACCCGTCCGGCCGGCGCCTGGCAGGCGACCCAGCGGGTGCCGTGCCGGCTGTGGTGCGGTACGAGTCGCTGCGGGCCGAAGGGGAGCGGCTGAACGGCATCCCGCACCGGACGGCCCGTCTCGCAGTCCCAGAGCCCGATGGTCCGGGCCGCGCGGGAGCAGGTCATCAGCACCCGGTTCCCCGAAGGGAGGGTGAACGCCGTGGTGCATACGGCGTTCGGGTCCGCGGTCACCTGGCAGGGGACCGGTGCCCAGGCCGGGTTGTCCCGGGGAGAGCGGTACAGCCCGATCCGGCCGTGCCGGGAGTCGAATCCCACGACGCAGGTTCCGGGGGTCGCCTGGGTCGGAGGCAGGAGGTGGCCGTGCATGCCGAGCAGCTGGCCTTCGAGTCCGGCCAGCAGGGTCCGGTCTGTGGTACCGCTCCCCCCATCCACCCGGACCCACACGGCTTGGCCCAAAAGCATCAAGGACATGCGGGGTTCGCTCGGCGGCGCCGGGTCGAATGCGGGGTACTCCCAGCCCAAGAGGTGGCAGCCACCGTCGGGTTCGGCCGTGTGGGACGTCGGTCCGGCCAGACCAGGGCCGATGGGGGGCCGGGATGTGGTGTCATCGCCGGGCCGGTCCAGCGCTCCGATGTCGACGACCGTGACTCCGTTGGAGGCAAGGGCAAGCAGCGGACCCCGGGCATCCGGCCCGGCGACCAGCCCATCGGGTTCGGAGAACGCGGGCCGTTCCTCCGCTCCGTCCGTGGTCTGTTCGGTGCCCAGCAGGTCCGGCCAGCGCCACAGGCGGGCCGTACCGTCGTTCCCCACAGCGAGGATCTCGGGATCGCCGCTGCCGGCCGCCTCGATCACGTGCACCACGCCCACCGCGCCCTCGTGGCCCTTCAGCGGTGGTCCCACGGTCTTTCCGGTGACGCAGTCCACCACGTCCAGCCGGCGGAAGGAGGCCACGGCCGTGTGGCTCCGTCCCCGGTACAGGAAGGGGGCCAGGAAGCTTGCGGGGAACACTCTTTCAGCCGACGTGACGGCCTCCGCTCCGAGGGACAGCGTCACCAGTCGCCCGCCCTGCTGCATGACCAGCACCGGAGTGGCGGCGGAACCGCGGGCGAATCCGCCGTTCAGGTCCGGGTCCCGGTGCAGGAGCTCGGCTTCGGTCAGGTCTCCGGACCACATGTCGAGCAGGGTCAGCCGACGGGGTTCTGCTCCGCTCAGCAGCGCCACGGCCATACCGCCGTCCGCGCGCCGGATCCGGCGGATCAGGACGGGCTCGTGCCGCCCCGTCAGCAGTGTCCTGTTTGCTCCGCCGCCCTCGATCGGGTGCAGGGTGACCGTTCCGCCGGACCGGTCGCAAACGAGCAACCGGGCCGCACCCTCCCGGTCGTGGCAGAAATAGGCCGTGTGCCCGGGATAGCCGGCAGCCGGACGGCCCGTGGCCAGATCGACGAGGGCCACGCCCTCGGCACCGTCGTGGCACACGGCCACCGGAGTGCCGTCGCCGAGCGCTGCGGCGTCGAGCAGCTTGACGTACGGCGTGTCCGGGATCCTCCTGACGGCAGCCTGATCGTGCAGGTCCCACACCCGGAGGGTGCCGGCCTGGTCCAGGGTGACCGCGCTGTCGGCCTGTGCATCGCCGGTCACCAGGGCGAGGCCGGTGACCCGCTCGGGATGGGGAAGCACCCCAGACAGCGAAGGAGAGTCGATCATCCAGAGGTGGACCTGGCTCGCCTGCGGGGGAAGGGCCAACACCACCCGGTCGCCGCCCGCCAGGACGGTGTCCTCGATCCGCCAGCCCATCCGGATGGACCGGGTCGCATACGCATCACCCGCGTGCCGGCCCACCACCCGGTGTGGTGTCAGCTGCCGCCGCTGCACCCGCATCCGCACCACCGAGGTCGCCATCTCCTCCGCCGCCTCGGCCAGTGCGTACTCCCCGTAGGTCCGCGCCACGAACGCCAGCAGCGAAGCCCGGTCCGTGCCCGGCTCCGCGTCGCCGAACAGATAAGCCGCCCGCTCCACCGCCATCGACAGCAGCGGCCGGCGGGAGGCGTGGCGGACCGCCGGGAGGAGGGAGGACGGGTCGGCCGCCAGGACGAAGGCCGCGTCCTCGATCAGGTCGTCCAGCAGGCCCACCGCTGCCGCGTGGGTGGCCAGGTGGGCGCGGACGTACTCCGGTGCCCGCGCCCAGTCCCGGCCTGCCTCCCGGCCTGGGACCATGGACAGCAGCGTCCGGACGAAGCATTCGTGCACGTCGCGCAGGTCCCGGTAGGCGAGGGTCCGGTCCCTGATGTGGTCCGTCAGCTCCTGGTGGTACAGCCGGAAGTACTTCGTACGGTCCACCTCGGCGTGTGAGAGGTACGAGCCGTCCCCCTCCAGCAGCAGGTCGATGTCCGTCTCCGCGAGCGGGATCCCGGAGAGCTCGGCCGCCACCCGCACCCAGATCCGGCGCGGCAGCCCGTTCCCCTCCCCGAAGGCCGCCGCGCTCAGCAGGGCCATGGCCGCCGTGTGCCGTTCCCGCGGCAGCCGTTGCAGGTACGCCTCGAAAGCGCCGCCCACATCGGAGGGCAGCTGTTCCGCCCAGCCCGGCACGGTGGTGTCCACCAGCGGGCCGCGCAGCAGGGCGGTCGCCGTCATCCGGGCGACCAGGAAGCAGCGGCCGGACCGTCGGGCCACCTCCTCCGCGATCCGGCGGGCGGTGCCGGGGGTGCGCCCGTACGGGCCGGCCGGGTCGGCCAGGACCTTCGCCACGTACTCGGCGGTGCTGGTGTCCTCGGCGAAGGAGCTCTGGTCGAGGTCGACGGCGGGGATCCGGTCGCCGATGTGCGGCAGCATCTCGCGCCGCGATCCGATCACCAGGCGGACGCAGTCCACGGCGCCCAGCGGTCGCAGCAGTTCCCATGCGATCCGGCGGGCCTCCGCCTTGTCGCCGCCCGGGCCGGCCTCGTCGAGGGAGTCGATGACGATACGGAAGGGCCGTTCCCGGCCGGCCAGGGCGGTCAGCAGGGCATCCGCGCTGCCGGCCCGCACATCGGCTGCCGCGGCGAGCCGTCCCACCAGGGCTTCGAGGGTCTGGTGGCGGGCGTTGACCGAGGTGTCCGCATGGCCCTCCAGCACCAGCCGCCCCAGCACCGCCGACTTGCCCGAGCCGGGGTCGGCGGTCACCACGAGCGGGGCCCGGCCGCCCTCGCCCGCCAGGTGGGCCCGTACCGCCGCCAGGGCGTGTTTCCGGCCGGTGAAGTACGAACCGGGGTCGTGTACATGCTCCACCCCGCGGCCCCGGGGGTCGAAGTGCGAGGCGCGGTCGCCGTCGTCCGCGCCGGGCCCGCCGGGCCGGCCCCCGGCGGTGACCTCGGCGTTCCGGTCGAAGGCCGGGTTGGGGAAGAACGGCGGGCGCCGGGCCTGGTCCAGGGAGGAGCAGCCGGCGCGCTGGGGGAGCCCGGCGGTGACGAAGGCCCGATTGATGCGTTCGGCCAGGGTGGCGGGGGAGAGGTAGCGCTGCGAGGGGCCGTCGCCCTCCTGCCACGCGGCGGCGAGCCGGCCGACGAAGGCGCCGTCGTCGGCCTGTTCGCGGTGCCGGGCGGAGGCGAGCAGCCAGGTGCCGGCTCCGGACTCGTCCGCCCGGGACCGGGTGGCCACGATGGCCTCGGTCATGCCGGCGATCTCGGCTCCGGCCGCCGCCGCATGGCAGGAGTCCACGACGAGCAGGACGTTGCGTACGGGGGACTGGGCGATGATCTCGGCCACCGAGGAGAGGGACAGCCAGGACCGGGGCCGGTGGTCTTCGCTGTCCGTGCAGGCCAGCCGGTACGGGCCGGAGGCGGACCGGACGCCGTGGCCCGCGTAGTAGACGACGAGGACGTCCTCCGCGGCCAGGTCCGCCGAGGCGCACCAGTCGGCCAGGGCGTCCTCGAACTCCCCGGCCCGCGGATCAGCGGAGACCGCGGCCAGCGCGCGCTCGTACCCCGCCGCCGCGAAGAGCGCGACCACCGCCTCGACATCGCTGTGCGCCAGGGGCAGTTCCGGCAGGCCGCGGTAGTGGCGGGTGCCCGCCGCGATGAGGAAGCGCCTCACTCCGCAGGCTGTGCTCATGGGCCTCCCCCGGTTGAGGGGGCCAGCCTAGGGCCGCCCGGTCGGAGCACACTCGTCCATTCGGAGGAGAGGCGTCGAATTTCGGTCAAGCAAAGGCTGAATATAGCTCCTGCAAAGATCGGAAAGATATATTCCGCTTGGATCTGTCGCGTCGATTTTCGGTCGATAGCGGCAATATTGGCGTTTTGGCGCATGGCCGAAGCGTTAGAGACTCGTCAACATTTGCTCGCGCGCAGCCTGGTGGCACTTTGCGTTAACGATCATGGGCAAACGGATTTCACGCGCCTATGACGAGGAGCTGACATGGTCAACCCGACTGGAACGACGGGCACTTCGGAGCCCCTGCCGCCGCTCGCGGCCCTGCCCACAGAGCGTCCGGCCGGCTGTCCGTTCGATCCGCCTGCCGAGTTCGCGCAGCTGCGCGAGGAGGAGCCGCTGCGCTCCATGGTCTATCCCGACGGGCACGTCGGATGGCTGGCGACCAGCCACAGCCTGGTGCGCGAGGTGCTGGCCGACAACCGGTTCAGCACGCGTCCGGAGCTGGTGCACTGGCCGGTCCCGGGGCCGGCTGCCGAGTACACCGCCCCTCCGGCCGAGCCCGGCATGTTCCTGCGGATGGACGCTCCCGAGCACACCCGCTACCGGCGGCTGCTGGCGGGCAAGTTCACCACCCGCCGGATGCGTCTGCTCACCGAGCGCGTGGAGCAGGTGACCGCCGAGCGCCTGGACGCCATGGAGCGACAGGGGCCGACGGTCGACCTGTTCCAGGAGTTCGCACTGCCCATCCCGGCGCAGATGATGTGCGAGCTGCTCGGAGTCCCGTACGAGGACCGGGAGTTCTTCGAACGCCAGGCGATCGCCACCAATGACAACAGCCAGGGTCCGGAGGCGCAGTTCGCCGCCTACGGCGAGCTTCAGAAGTTCCTGGGCGAGCTGGTCCTGGCCAAGCGTGCCAAGCCCACCGACGACGTGCTGAGCGAACTGACCGACAGCGACCTCACCGACGAGGAACTCACCAACATCGGTGCACTGCTGCTCGGTGCGGGCTTCGACACCACCGCCAACATGATCGGGCTGAGTGTCTACGCCCTGCTGACCCACCCCGATCAGCTGGCCGCGCTGCAGGCCGAGCCGGAGCGTGCCGACCAGGCGGTCGAGGAGCTGCTGCGCTACCTGACCATCACCGACACCGGGATGCGGACCGCCCTGGAGGACGTCGAGCTGGCCGGCCGGACGGTGAAGGCCGGGGACACGATCACCCTCGCCGTCCAGGCCGCCAACCGGGACCCGGAGAAGTACCCGAATCCCGACGTCCTCGACGTACGCCGGCAGGCCGCCGGGCAGCTGACGTTCGGTCACGGCATCCACCAGTGCCTCGGCCAGCACCTGGCCCGGGTCGAGGTCCGGGTCGCCCTCGTCGAGCTGTTCAAGCGGTTCCCCGGCCTGCGCCTGGCCATCCCGGCCGAGGAGGTTCCGCTGCGTACCGACTCGGACTTCCACGGGGTGGTCAGCCTGCCGGTGACCTGGTGAACGGCCTTCCCGGTGAACGGCAGTCCGGCACCGGGCGGCCGTTCACCGGGAGGGGGTGGCTGCCGGTGCCGGAAGCCGTCGGAACAGCCGGCCGGCGAGGTCGATGCCCACGACCGTGCCGCTCTCGTCGCGCGTGAAGTAGCCGCGCTGCCCCTGCAGGCCTCCGCTGGTGACGACGTATTCGTCCTTGTCGCCGGGCAGCAGGCCGACATCGGCCGGTGCGTGGTCCGCCGGCAGGGGAGTGTCGGAGGCCGCGCGGATCTCCGGCTTGATCCGGACGTCGAGGGTCAGGCCCGCCCCGTCGGTGCCGATGACGAGGGTCATCGCGTCGATGTCGTACGTCCCGACCAGCTCGCCGGCCCGCGCCGCGTCGTGCGGGAGCGGCTCCGGGTCCCGGTCCGTCACCCCCAGCCAGGTCTGCAGCGCCCACCGGACGACGGCCTGGTTGCACGGGATGCCGTTCGGGCCGGCGTTGGACATCGCGACCACGGCGAAGTTCCGTTCGGGCACCATGAGGAACTCGGAGAACTGGCCGATCGCCGACCCGCCGTGGCCGACCGTGCGGACCCCGTCCACATCGCGCAGGAACCAGCAGATACCGAGGGCGTCACCCTGGCTACTGCTCCGCAGGGCGACGGTCTGCTCCTTCATCCGGTGCAGCAGCCCGGCGTCCAGGACGGGCTCGCCGCCCTCCGCACGGCCGTCGCCGAGGTGGAACCGGGCCCAGCGCAGCAGGTCCGCCGCCGAGGAGGCGATGCCCCCGCCGGGGTTGTGTGCGCGCGGGACCCGCCAGGGGCGGGCGATGGACAGGGTGCCGTCCTCGTCCTGGTCGTGGCCCACGGCGAACCGCCGGGTCATGACGTCGGCGGGAGCGAAGAGGGTGTCGGAGAGTCCGAGGGGCTCCAGGACCAGTTCGGCGACGGCCTGTTCGTAGGTCTGGCCGGTGACCTTCTCCAGGACCCGCCCGGCCAGGTTGTAGCCGGACTGGCTGTAGGAGGCGCGGGTGCCGGGCTGGGCGGCCATCTTCGCCTCGGCCATCAGCGCGATGTAGGCGGCCAGGGCGTCGTCCCCGTCCCCGGTGTCGGCGATGACCCCCCAGTCCAGTCCGCCGGTGTGGTTGAGCAGGTTCAGCACGGTGATCCGGTCCGCGGCCTGCGGGTCCGAGAGCACCAGCTCGGGAACGTAGCGGCGCACCGGCGCCTCCAGTTCGACCCGGCCGCTCTCGACCAGGCGCATCAGCGCGGTCGCCGTGAAGGTCTTCGACACCGACCCCAGTTGGAAGAGCGTCCTGCGGTCGACCGGCAGCGGGTTGTCGATGCTCGTCACGCCGTGGGACGCGAACACCTCCTGCCCGTCCGCCCATACCCCGACGGAGATGCCGGGAATGGCGAACTCCTCTGCCTTGGCCTCTACCAGCGCGGATAACGCGGACAACGTGTGCTCGGACATGCGGGTCCCCTTGTCGGTGCGTGGTCGGTCGTTCCACTTGCACTGTGTTCAAGTGGAACGATAGACCAGTACTTGAACGCAGTGCAAGTCGGGCCCGCAGTCCGGTGCCGCAGCTGCGGTCTGGCAGACTGGCCCGCGTCACCCCAGGCGGCGCAGATCAGGAAACCGGTGCGAACCCGGTGCGGTCCCGCCACTGTGACCTGGTCCCCCGCGGGATCCGGAAGTCAGACACTGACGCGCCGCCTCTTTTCGTTCTTCACTTCGACCAGGGGACGAGGATCCCCCGGAGAGGCATCCCGTGGTCCTGACCCACCCGCGCGCCGCCGCCCTGCGCGCCCTCGCCGCACTCGCCCTCCTCATACCGCTGGCCGGCTGCGCCGGTGCCAAGGAGGACACCGCTGGGGAGCCGGCCGCCGCGCCCGGATTCCCGTACACCACCACCAACTGCGGGGTCGATACCACCTATCGGGAACCGCCCCGGCGCGCGGTCACCCTCACCCAGCACACCACCGAGATCCTGCTCGCCCTCGGCCTCCAGGACCGCATGGTCGGCACCGCCTACCTCGACGACGCGATCCTCCCCGTCTACCGGCCCGCCTACGACAAGATCAAGGTGCTGGCGAAGGAGTACCCCTCCAAGGAGCAACTGCTCGCCGCCAACCCCGACTTCGTCTACGGCGGCTACGCCAGCGCCTTCGACAAGGCGGCCGGCCGCGACCGGGCAGGCCTGCAGAAGAGCGGGATCAACACCCGCCTCAGCGTGGAGTACTGCGCCACCGGCCCGGTCGGACTCGACCAGCTCAAGACCGAGATCACCGAAGTCGCCCGCACCTTCGGAGTCCCCGAGCGCGGCGCCCGGCTGATCGAGGATCAGCAGCGGCGCATCGACGCCGTGGCGCAGAAACTGGCCGGCAAGAACCGGCCCGCCGTCTTCGCCTACGACGGCGGAGAGAGCGCCGCCTCCACCTCCGGCGGAAACGGCATCGGCAACGAGATCATCACCCGGGCCGGCGGCACCAACGTCTTCGCCGACCTCAAGGACACCTTCGGCGACGTGTCCTGGGAACAGGTCATCGAGCGCAAGCCCGAGGTCATCCTCATCTACGACTACGGCGGCACCCCCGTCGAGGCCAAGAAGCAGCGCCTGCTGAACGACCCGGCCCTCGCCCAGGTCCCGGCCGTCAAGAACAAGCGGTTCGTGGTCCTCCCGCTGTCCTCGGCCGTGCTCGGGGTGCGCGTCGACGACGCCGTCGAGTCCCTGGCCCGCCAGCTGCACCCCGACGCGGCGTGACCCGTCGCACCCCGGCCGTCCTCGCGGTGCTCACCGCCGCACTGCTCGGCTCCGCCGTCGCCGGGCTCGCCCTCGGCCCGGTCCGCATCCCGCCCGGACAGGTCCTCGACATCGTGCTCGGCGGGCAGCGCACCGGCGCCTTCGCCGCCATCGTCTGGGACGTCCGGATGCCACGGGTGCTGCTCGGCGCGGTGGTCGGCGCCGGGCTGGCCGTGACCGGAACCGTCCTCCAGGCCCTGGTCCGCAACCGGCTCGCCGACCCGTTCCTGCTCGGCGCCTCCTCCGGAGCCTCGGCGGGCGCCGTCTGCGTCCTGGTCCTCGGGGTCGGCGCCGGACTGGCAACCACCGTGACCCTGCCCGCCGCCGCCTTCGCCGGATCACTGGGCGCCCTCGTCGCCGTGTACGCGATGGCCCGGCGCGGCGGCAGCATGACCACCGGACGGCTGATCCTGGCCGGGGTGGCCGTCCAGTACGTCCTGTCCGCCCTCACCAGCCTGGTCCTGGTGCTCGCCGCCAAAGCCGACCAGGTCCGCCTGGTGCTGTTCTGGACGCTCGGCGGCCTCGGCGGCGCCCGCTGGGACGAACTGGCCCTGCCCGCCGCCGCCCTGCTGCTGGGCACCGGGCTGCTGCTCGCCCTGGCTCGGCCCCTCGACCTGCTGCTCGCGGGCGAGGAGGGCGCGCAGACCCTGGGCCTGGACACCGGACGGTTCCGCGCCGCGGTGTTCGTCCTGGCCTCGCTGGTCGTCGGCGTGCTCGTGGCCTACAGCGGGGCGATCGGCTTCGTCGGGCTGATGATCCCGCACGCCGCCCGGATGGCGGTGGGCGCCGGGCACCGGGCGCTGCTGCCGGTGGCCGCGCTCGGCGGGGCGGTGTTCCTGGTGCTGGCCGACCTGGTCGCCCGTACCGCCGCCGCACCCGAGGAGATACCGGTCGGGGTGGTCACCGCGCTGGTCGGCGGACCGTTCTTCCTGTGGATGCTGCGGCGGTCCTCGCGCGCCGAAGGGGTCCTCGGATGACGCCCGCGCCCGCCGAACTGCGCATCGAGGGACTGCGCTACGAGACCGGCGGCCACACCCTGCTGCACGGGATCGACCTGACCGCCCGCCCCGGTGAGACCGTCGGCGTGGCCGGCCCCAACGGCAGCGGCAAGACCACCCTGCTGCGCTGCGTGTACGGCACGCTGCGGCCCACCGCCGGCCGGATCCTGCTCGACGGCCGGGACGCCGCCTCCCTCACCGTCAGGGAACGGGCCCGCAGGGTGGCCGTGGTCCCGCAGGACGCGAGCGGCACCTTCGGGCTGACGGTCCGGGAGGTGGTCGCCATGGGCCGCAGCCCGCACAAGCGCTTCTGGGAGCAGGACGGCCCCGCGGACGTACGCCGGACCGAGGAGGCCCTGCGCACGGTGGGCATCCCGGCATTCGCCGAGCGGACCTTCGACGAGCTCTCGGGCGGGGAGCGGCAGCGCGCCCTGGTCGCCCGGGCCCTGGTCCAGGACCCGGGTCTGCTGGCCCTCGACGAGCCGACCAACCACCTGGACATCCGCTACCAGTTGGAGGTCCTCGCGCTGGTGCGCGGCCTGCCCGCCACCGGTCTGCTGGTGCTGCACGACCTCAACCTGGCCGCCTCCTTCTGCGACCGGCTGTGCCTCCTGCACGAGGGGCGGGTGGTGGCCTCCGGGACCCCGGCCGAGGTGCTGACCGAGGAGATGCTGGGCGAGGTGTACGGCGTACGGACCCGGATCGGCGTCCATCCTACGACCGGCGCGCCCAGCATCGTCTATCTGCCCTGAGGTATCCGGGTTTGAGGAAACGTTACGGCGCGACGGTGATCTGCTGGGACGGGTCGGTGGTGTCGGCCACCTTGTAGACGGCGTTGAAGGTGGAGGAGGTCGCACTGGTGGGGCAGCCGAACCCGCCGGTGACCTTGACCGGCACCGAGGCGTTGGTGAAGGTCAGGGTGGACGGGGAGCCGTTGGTCCAGGTGCCGGGGACGTTCGCCGGGGCGGTGGGCGCGGTGACGACCGTACAGGAGGCCAGGCCGGTGGTCTTCAGCACCAGGCCGCCGGTCGGGACGGTCATGGTGGCCGTGATCGGCGACCCGTGCTGCATGGACACCTGCCAGGCGCCGCTGGTGGTGACGGTCGGGGTGACCCCCGGCAGGCTCGCCGTGCAGGAGCTGTAGGTCGGTGCGGAGATCGGCGAGGAGACCGGGCCGGCCGGGTTGTGGTTGCCGGGTGCGGCCGGGACGGTGCCGGTGGACACGGAGACCGTGCAGGTCACGGTGACGGCGCCGGCCTTGAGGGTGGCCTTGCCGCTGAGGGTGGCCTGGAAGGCGTGCCCGGCCGGGGTGACGGTGGTGGAACCGGCCGCCGGCAAGGGTGCGGGGGACGGTGCGGCGGTGGCCGCGGCGGCGCCGAGGGTCAGTGCGCCGGCGGTGGCGAGTCCGAGGGCGAAGGTGGTGCGGGTACGGCTCATGGCTGTGCTCCTTGGGGATCGGAGTGCGGTACGGCGGTGGGGGTGGGGGAGGGGGTGCTTGCCGGGGAGGGGGTGCGTGCAGCGGAGGGGGTCTGCTGCCAGGCGAACATCAGGCCGCCGCCGAGGATGCCCAGCAGGGTCCCGATCAGGAATCCGCCGAGGTTGGACAAGACCAGGGCGGCGGTGGCGATGAGGGTGGTGAGGACCCCGGCGAGGGCGCGGTAGTGCGGGGCGAACCAGACGGTGAGACCGAGCACGATCATCACGAGGCCCATCAGCACGGACGGGATGCCCGCCACGCCCTGGGTGAGCATGACCTTCAGCGGGGCGAGCGGCAGGACGCAGATCTCGGCTCCGGCCAGGGCGGCGAAGAGCCCGCCCCAGAACGGCCGGCTGCGCCGCCACCGCCGGAACCTCAGAAGCATTCCTTCTTGCCCTTGCTGATCTTCAGGTTCAGGCCGGAGAGCTTGAAGGTGCCGGCGTTCGTCGCCCAGGCGGTCTGCTGCAGATCGGTGATGCTGACGGTGTCGGCCTGCTGGGCGAACAGGTCCTGCATGCCCTGGGCGTCGGTGGGGCCCTTGTCCAGGGTGGAGGCGTCGCGGCCGATCTCGATGTTGGTGAAGGTGGCGTTGCCGGACAGCTGGGTGGCGTCGACGAACAGGTTCGTCGCCTCGACCGGGGTCTTCTGGCCGGCGGTCAGGTTGAGCGAGATGTCGCCGATCACCGGGAGCGAGGTGACCACCGACTGGCAGAGGCTGTGGAGCTTGGCTTCCCTGATGGCGGTGACCGCCACCGGGATGAGCTCGTCGCGGGCGTTGACGTCCACGCTGCCGTATTGGACGAAGCCCTCGCCCGTCAGGCTCTCGGCGGACACCTTGAACTGCTGGCCCGAGACGGCGAAGGAGGCGGCGAGGGCCCCCTGCGCGAGGGCGATGCCGAGGCCGGCGGTGACGGCGATCGCCGGGACCGTCAGGACGGCGAAGCGCCGCCAGCGCACCCGGCCGTCGCCCGGGTCACCGGCTGAGGCATCGCCTAAGTCATGTTCCATGACACATCCCCTTTATGATCGTTACTGACCGGTATGGGTGTGCCGTTGAATGTAAGAGTGCCAATGGTGGTTGGCAAGGTTGCTCGGCCGCTGCTTTCAGGCCAACTCCTACTGTTGCGTACGGGGTTCCGTGTGCAGCAGTGAGGCGACCTCCTCGTCCACCCGCCGGGCCATCGCCCGGGCGAACTCCGCGGTCACCACCTCACCGGCGACCGGACGCAGCGCCGCCACCGCCGCCGTGACGTGCTCCACCTGCGCGGCCGAAAGCCGCCCCAACCCTTCCGTACCGATCACATGCCGCCGGAACAGGGCGACGAAGCGGTCCGCGAGCGCTGTGGCCTGACTCTGTACGAATTCCCCCGCATCCAGGATCTCGGAGAGCGGCACCCCCTGCCGCACCAGCGTCAGCGTCGCCTCCAGCAGCCGTCGGCTCGGAAAGGTGACGGTGTCCCCCTCGACCCGTACGTACTCCAGCGCCGCCGCCCGCCGCGTGTCCTGGGACGTCGCCGCCGGGCCGAACAGCTCCCGCAACTCGGCCAGGGTCATCGCGACCGGCTCCTCCTGCACCCAGTCCCGGGTCATCTCCCGCTCCAGACCCAGCAGTTGGGCGATGCCACCGCCCTGCTCCCAGGCGGCCAGCAGCTCGGCGATGCCCTGCACCGTGTAGCCGCGGCCCAGCAGGTCGTCGATCAGCCGCAGCCGGACCAGGTGGTCGTCCGAGTACCAGACGATCCGGCCCTCCCGGCGCGGCGGGGGCAGCAGCCCGCGCTCCTGGTAGTAGCGCAGGTTGCGCACCTTCACCCCGGCCGCCCGGGCCACTTCCTCCCGGCGGTAGCGCGCGCCATCCGCCGTGCCCGGGCCGCCTGCCGTGCCTGGGCCGCCTGCGCCGCCCCCCGCTCCCTCGCTGCTCACGCGGCCGAGTGTAGGACGTACCGGCAGGTCACATGGGCCGCGGACGGTTCTCCCGCTTGACCGCCCGCAGGACCACGAACTTCGGCTCGCTCGCCACGACTTCGCTGTTGCCGAAGAGCCGCCGCAGATGCGTGTGGTAGCCCATGTGGCGGTTGGCGACCACCCACAGCTCGCCGCCCGGCCGCAGCACCTTCCGGCTCTGCGCAAACATCCGCAGCGCGGTGGCGTCCGTGGTCGCCTGGTGGGAGTGGAACGGCGGATTGTTCAGCACCAGGTCCACCGACCCGGGCGGCAGGTCCGCCACCCCGTCGCCGACCAGGAACTCCGCGCGCCAGCGGTCCGTACGGACATTGGCCTCGAAGGTGGCCCGGGCCGAGGCCACCGCCTGGTACGACTCGTCGGTGAAGACCACCTCGGCGTCCGGGTCCGCGACCGCGACCGCCGTACCGACCAGGCCGTTGCCGCAGCCCAGGTCCAGGACCCGGGCCCCGGCGGTGTTGGTGGGGATGTTCTGGAGGAAGAAGCGCGTGCCGACGTCCAGGCGGTCCGCGCAGAAGATCCCGGCATGGTTGACCACGGTCAGCCCGGCCCCGGACCCGCCGTCCTCGTCCACCGTGTAGCGCAGCGGCCACGGGTCGGTGGCCGCGCGGCCGGCGGAGGCGCGCCGGACGTCCGGGGTGCAGAAGATCAGCCTGGCCTTCTTCTCGGCCAGCGAGGTCCGGGTCGGCCCAATGATCTTCTCGAACAGTTTGAGCGTCGAGGTGTGGATCTCCTTGACCATGCCGGTGCCCACCACGACCGTGCCCTCGTGCAGGTGCGGGGCCAGCCGGTACAGCTGGTCCTCCAGCAGCGCCAGGCTCTTGGGCACCCGTACGAGCAGGACGTCGATGCGCTCGGGCGGCGCGTCCTGCGTGGTCAGCAGCCGCACGCTGCTGGCGGGGGCCCCGGCGCGCGCCAGATTGGCCTCGGTGGCGGCGTGGGTCAGGGCGGAGTCGGTGATCTGCGCGGGCCGGTACGCGGCCAGCGCCGTCACCAGCGCACCCCACCGGTCCCCGAGCACGGTGATCTGCCCGGCGCCGGACAGGTCCACCGGCCCGCGGTCTCCGGTACCGGAGTCGAGGTGGCGCAGCAGGTACTCGTCGGCGGCGTCCCAGGCGCGCAGCCGGTCGCGCGGGTCCTCGGGGAAACGGGTGAGCTCACAGGAGCCGAAAGGCGTGGTCAGACGGTTCATCGTGGCCCCAGGCTAACCGAGCCGGGGCCCGGCCCCCGCATGCCCGGGGCCGGACCCGCCGCAGAACTACTCGGAGAACTAGTCGGGGGAACTACTCGGACAACTACTCGGAGAACTCGCCGGCCATCGCCGCGGCGAGCCGCAGGTACGGCGCCGCCTCGGCGGCCCGGCCCTGCCGCTCCAGGGTGCGCCCCAGCAGCAGCTGCGCGTAATCCTCCACCGGCCAGCGGTCCAGGATGCCGCGCAGCTCGGTCTCGGCGCGCCACAGCTGCGCCGAGTGGTAGTAGGCGCGGGCCAGCAGCAGCCGCGGCGCCAGCTGCTCGGGGGCCTCGCCGGCCAGCGTGGCGAGGATGCGCGCGGCGGTGGCGTACTCCTTGGCACCGAAGAAGAGCTGGGCGCGCTGCCAGCGCTCGGCGGCTGTTCCGTGCTCGAAATAGCTCGTCGGGGCGTTCATGGTGCCTGCAACACGGGCGGCGCGTGGAACATTCCGGGGAACCGTTCCCCCTCGCGGGGCTACGTTGTGCCCATGAGCAATCTCGATCGTCAGCCCGCTCTCTCCGCCTGCGGCGGCCGAGGCTTCGTCGTTGCCGAGCCCGTACGCGAACTCCTCAGCCCCCGCCAGGTCAAGCTCGGCGAAGCCACCGAGGTCCGCCGGCTTCTCCCCAACCTCGGCCGCCGGATGGTCGGCGCCTGGTGCTTCGTCGACCACTACGGCCCCGACGACATCGCCGACGAGCCCGGCATGCAGGTGCCCCCGCACCCGCACGCCGGCCTGCAGACCGTCAGCTGGCTGCACGAGGGCGAGGTGCTGCACCGGGACAGCGTGGGCAGCCTGCAGACCGTCCGCCCGCGCGAGCTCGGGCTGATGACCTCCGGCCGGGGCATCAGCCACTCCGAGGAGAGCCCCAAGCGCCACGCCCGTTTCCTGCACGGCGCCCAGCTGTGGGTGGCCCTCCCGGACGCCCACCGAAATGTCGAACCGCACTTCCAGCACCACGCCGAACTGCCGCAGGTCACCGCGCCCGGCCTGACCGCCACGGTCATCCTGGGCACCCTGGACACGGCGACCTCGCCCGGAACGGCGTACACCCCCATCACCGGCGCCGACCTGGCCCTCGCCGCCGGCACCGAGACCCGCCTCCCGCTGGACCCGGACTTCGAGTACGCGGTCCTGTCGATGTCCGGCGAAGCCCACGTCGACGGCGTCCCGGTCCTCCCGGGCTCCATGCTCTACCTGGGCTGTGGCCGCACCGAACTCCCACTGCGGGCGGACTCGGACGCGGGCCTGATGCTGCTCGGCGGGGAACCGTTCGAGGAGGAGATCGTGATGTTCTGGAACTGGATCGGGCGCAGCAATGAGGAGATCGTACAAGCCCGCAAGGACTGGATGGAAGGTACCCGCTACGGGGAAGTAAAGGGCTACGACGGCCCTCCGATCCCTGCGCCGGCACTCCCGCCGGGGCCGCTGAAAGCACGCGGACGGGTACGCTGACCTGCGCTTTTCTGAAGAGGGTGGATCAGCCGAGCCTAACCGGGGAGAGGCCGCCACTCCCGCGGAGATCGCTCCCGCGGAGGGAGGGGTGGGAGCTCCCGAAGGCTCGCTTCGAGCGGTCGACGTTTCCCATGTGTGACCAGCTGGGGTCAGCTTTGCCAGGACCAATGCTGACCCAATGCTGACTTTGGTGACAACTCGTCAGGTCGAGTGGCGTCCCGCCACGCTGCTCTCCGGCGGCGTTCGAAGCCTGACGCTGCTCGGTGTAACAGGTTGTACCGAGCGGCGGGGTCTCGTGCGGTCAGAGTGTCAGCCGGTGGGATGCTGCTGATCGCCGCCTCCCACCTTCCGGTCGTCACCGCCTCCGACGTCGGCGCGGGTCAACTCGCACTGTTTCTGGTGGCCGATGGCACCGGAGCCCGCCTGGCCGCTCTGCCAGCCACGCTGTCGGTCCTGGCCTGTGTGCCCGAGGACCGGGCGGGCATCGACTCGGCCGCCGACCGACTCGGCCGCCGCAGTGGCGGTGTCAGCGCTCCAGCTCCTCCAGGACCGTCGCGCTCCTCCGCGATCCCGCTGGCCTCGGCCAACTGCAGCGTGCTTCGGCCCGGGAGGACGGGGCGAGGGCGGGGAGCGGTGGCCGGGGCCCGGCCGGAACAGCTGCCGTCAGTCCACCATGGGCCGGGTCTGCGGCAGTGGCGCGACGTCTTCGGCGGACTCCCTGGCAAGTCCGTGTGCAGGAGCGAGGCGGCTGCCCGGAAGCACGTTATGGGCTCCCTCCGACTCTGACCTGCCCCGCCGGCGTGGTCGGGGTCGGACCGGCTGATGGCTCATGGAAGCCCCCTGCGGGGAGCTAGAGGGCGTCTTCCTCGGTGCTGGTCTCGTCATCGATCAGTCCGTATGGGGGGCGGTCTTCGTTGCGGCTGAAGCGGACTACGACGTTGCCTTCGACGAGGTCGGGCGGGCTGTTGTCAACGATGATCAGTTGGGCTCCATCGCCGTGCTCGGCCAGCCAGGTGTTCAGATGGCGATAGAAGTCATCGATGGCGATGGCATCGGCGATGGCCGCGTCCAGAGTGCCGCCGTGGCCGAGGTTTTTCTGCGGGCTGTCGATCATGAGAAAGCCGGGGTGCGCAGCGGACGTTTCGACGGCGACTTCGAAGACCGCGAGTTGCCATGCCAGCGTCAGGAGTGTTCGTGCGCCGGATGAGGCTTCCCGGTAGGAGTCTCCGCGTACGAATGGGGTCAGGTTGGTGTCGATTATTGGTTGGCTGAGCTTGGGGTAGCGCCACTGCCTCAGGAGTTCGCCGTAGCGGCCGCTGATGCGGCCGATGACGCGGTCTCGGTCCTGGGCGACATCCCCCAGCCGTTCGAGCTCCTCACGCAGGCGGGTGATCTGCGCTTCGTGACGTTCCACTGTGGCGGCTCGCCTCGAGAGGCCTTCGTGCAGCTTGGTGGAACTCTCGGCGTGTTGGAGACGCCGCAGCGCCTCTTCTCGGCGACGGTGAAGGTCATCACGGGCAGCGAGGAACGGGGAGACTGAGGGCGCGGTCGCCTCATCCAGTGCGGCAGCAGCCTGCTCCTCGTCCAGGGCCGCGTTCTCTGCTTGGAGTTTCAGGACGCCGAGGGAGACATCGAGTCCCTCGATGTAAGTGGTGATCTCCTTCAACCGAGCCTTGGTGGATCGGATCTCGGCCGCGACGTCGAGGCGGCTCTCCTCCACTGTCCTGCTGAGGTCAGCGGAGCCGAGGGTGAGGTCCTCGTCGCGGTGGGGCAGGTCGTGGCGGCACATGCTGCACTGCCCGTCCTCCGCGGAAGGCGGCGCGGGGAGGCGATTCAGGCAGGCGGGACAGGTCGTGACGCTCAAAGGGTCGAATAGCCGCCGAGCCTCGGCCAGCATCCCGAGTTTGAGGAGGTCGTCCGCGTATTGGGCCCGAAGCGGCAGCATGCGGGCGAGCTGAGTCTCGCAGTCCCGAAGGACACCAGCTGCGCGACTGGAATTCTGCGCCGCCCGCTTGTGGTCCTGTCGCAGGCGGCCTGCGAACCCGGTGCCCGCTTGGGCTTCCGCATCGAGCACCCGGAGCTGTTCGTTGATCTCGGCGACTTCGCGTTCGTACGACTCCGGTGTGAGCGCGTCGGCCAGAGACGGGGGGTCGCTCTGCTCCTGGACGAACGCGCGGGCGGCGGTAAGCTCGGCCTTCGCGTGGTTGAGCCGGACCCCGAGTTCACGGATCCGCTGACCCAGCTCGACGGCGCGGTCGTCGTGGACGCCGAAGACGACGTCGACGACCTGCTTCAGCTTGTGCTTGCGCATGAACTCGTTCTCGAACAGGAAGTTCCTGTCAGCGACGCGTTCGTTAGGCAGGAACGCCAGCACCATGAGGTCGCGGAAGCTCAAGGGGTCGGTTCGAGACTCCCGGTTCGTCGGGGCCTCGCGCAGTTGAACGCCTTCGAGCTTGCAGTGGCCCAAGAGCAGAGCTGACAGGCTTTCTGGGGAGCCCGGCGGATCGATGGGCCTGCTCTCTGGCCGGGACGGCGCCGGCCGGTCGAGAGTCCCTCGGTGCACGAAGGCGACCTTCGACGGCTCCCCGACCGAGCGCTCGATCACATATGGCTCGCCCGAAAGCTCCACTTCCAAGAGGCAGGAGCGGACCTTGCGCAGTACCTCCGGGTGCCGCGGATGCTTCTTGGCGCCCAGCCCGTACGCGATGAACTCCAGCACCGCGGTCTTGCCCGAGCTGAAGGCTCCAGCAACGACGGACAGATTGTGTACCCGCTGGTCCTTCGTGAAGTCGACGTCGTAACTGCGGTCGATGCCTGCCAGGCGCAGGCGTCGGATCCGGATGCCGGGCAGAGGCTGCATCGGCTCATCCCTCCCAGGGCATATCGGGTGCCTGCGGTCCCGGGCCCAGGACGCTCAGGAGCGCTGCTCCGGGTCCACTGTGCCTATCCGGGCGCAACCACCGTGCTGTCTGATCCCGCAGTGCTTTGTCGCTGAGCTTGTGTAGGCGACGTACGACGATGGCCGCCGCGGTGCTGAACGACGTGGCGTACGTGGCGGTGAAGCGCGCCCCCAGCTCTCGGCCGCGGGGGCTGATGGTGTAGGCGAGCGCCCCCTTGCGGTTGTGGACATGGCAGCAGCCGTAGGCGACCAGCAGGCCGAGGTCGTGCTTGATCCGTTCGCGGCGGCTGGTGAAGCGCTGTGAGGAAGAGGCGTACGACAGAACCTGCGGGTCAAACCCGGCCAGACGAAGCAGGATCCCTTCGCGGCCATCGGAAGGGACTACGAGGAAGGGGTTCGCCGAGAGGAAGTCGTAGTAGCCGATCCGCTCCAGGCTTGCTCCATTGGCGTCGTGACCGGCGACTGCGTCCAGGAGGAGCAGTAGCTGCGCGAGCCGGAACGCTACCTCGTCCTCCGGCATCATCACCGGACGGTGTGCTTCCACGGCGAACCCCTCGCAATTTGTCGGTAGGACAGGTGACGGCAGCGGTCAGCCATCGGTGTGGCCAGCGGCGATCTGCCGCCAGTGTTTGACCCAGCCCGCCTTCCGGTTGTCTACCAGCCGATGCACCAGACCCCAGCTGTGGACCAGCTCCAGCCGCAACGACTTGGGCAGCTTGCCGTGCTCCTCGCGCACATCCCGCCACACACGTCCGTGCAGCGCCGGCAGGGCTCCCTCGGCAGAGCACTCGTTGAACTGCATCTCCCACAGACCGTGCAAGGTGCCATCGACAGAGCTGAGGGCAGCCATCTCCGCGGGCACTGCCTTATGCGCGATCTCGCGGGCCACCAGGTCGGCGTTGAAGAACTGTCGCTTGGCAGAGTTCAGCTCGACGTGGCCGGCCTCGGTCATCTGCCGCACGAACAGCGCCGAGTCGAGCCCGGCCGCCTTCTCGTCCTCCACGTCCAGCACCAGCCGTAGCTGCTCCTGGGGCTGTGGCGCAGTCCCGTAGGGTTCGTAGTAGGCCCGGCGAACCTGATCCCCCTCAGGACTCAAGAGGCGACGCACCAGTTCGGTCTTATCCCACAGCTGGATGACGACGCCGTGGTCCCTCTCGGTCTTCTTTTGCCAGCCATCCCACCACTTGGCTGCCGGGCCGTCCATGCTCGAAGGAATGCAGAGCACCCAGCTCGCGATCGTGTATCCGTGGTCGGCTGCGGCCTGGCGCGCATGCGAGAAGGAGTCTCGGATCTGCTGCGCGTGCTTTGCCGTGGTAACCGGCATGAAGTACTTCGACTGCCACACCGTGATCGCACCACCGAGGTCTCCGGCGAAGGCGTCCACACCCCAGTCACCAGGGTTGGCCGCGATCATCCTGACGTTCGGCGTAGTTGCCCCAGCCAACTGCGCGATCATCTCCTCGAAGTCGGCACGGGCCCCGTCCGCACTACCGGTGCGGACCTCGTGCACCCCGAAGTGGATCGGCGGCACACCAGCTGCCGTAGATATGGAGAGATCCAATCGGGCCCACCCCGCATTTCCCCAGGCACGGCATGTGCCGAACGTCCTCGCTGCACGACACTCAGTAACGGGGGCAGCCTAGTGGCCACGGAATCAGCTGATCAAGAGGCTGCCATCCGCTGTGGTGCGACGGACGATGAGCCGTACCCCACCCGTACGAAGGTCATTTACGGAACAAGCCTTAGCTTGATCTTTAACGTCCGGCGTCGAACGGTGCGTCGTACTTGATCACTCGGTTCGGTAACCGCCGTACACGGAAGCGGCCTTCGACTGG